>CAZKOC010000109.1:4675-7188 GCA_964554275.1 uncultured Weeksellaceae bacterium | reverse complement strand
TCAATTTCTTCTTCTATCGCAACCTTGGCCACAGCGGCAATTTCATCATTCTTTTTCAAGTTGATTAATCGTACGCCCTGCGTTGCACGGCCCATCACACGCATTTCTTTCACGCCGGTACGGATCGCAACTCCGGATTTGTTGATGATCATCAAATCATTTTCGTCTGTTACAGATTGAATGGCGATTAATTTTCCGGTTTTTTCGGTAATGTTCAAAGTTGTAACACCTTTTCCGCCACGGTTAGTGATTCGGTAATCTTCGATTGAACTTCGTTTTCCGTAACCTTTTTCAGAAACGACTAAAACAGTTTCGTTTTCTTTGTCACTGATGACGATCATACCGATTACTTCATTTTCTTCCGTTCCGAGATTGATTCCACGAACACCGGAAGCCGTTCTACCCATCGGACGGACTTTTCCGTCTTCAAAGCGAATTGCTTTACCACTCAAGGATGCAATCATGATTTCGCTGTTTCCATCAGTTAATTTAGCTTCCAATAGTCGGTCGCCTTCTCTAACGGTAATTGCATTGATCCCATTGATACGTGGTCTTGAATAAGCCTCCAATGAGGTTTTTTTCACTATTCCCTTTTTGGTAACCATGATTACGTAGTTGTTGTTTACATATTCAGGATTCATCAGATCCCGGGTGAGTATGTAAGCTCTTACCTTGTCATCGGGTTCAATATTAATAAGGTTTTGAATGGCTCTTCCTTTTGAGGTTTTTGAACCTTCCGGAATTTCAAATACGCGCATCCAGAAACATTTCCCTTTTTCGGTAAAGAATAGCATATATTGGTGACTGGTGGCTATAACCATGTATTCCAGGAAATCTTCATCACGGGTCGTCGCCCCACGATTTCCTACACCACCACGGGATTGTTTTCTGTACTCTGTAAGAGGTGTACGTTTGATATAACCCAAATGACTGATGGTCAATACCATTTCTTCATCCGGAATTAAATCTTCAATATTCATGTCACCTCCGGCATAATCAATGTCCGAACGTCTTTCGTCTCCGTATTTTTCTTTGATTTCAATTAACTCATCCTTGATGATTTTCATTCGGAGTTCTTTGCTTGCAAGAACTTCTTTTAAGTAATCAATGGTTTTCATTAATTCTTCATATTCCGCCCTGATTTTGTCAATTTCGAGGCCGGTCAAAGTTCTCAAACGCAATTCAAGAATAGCTCTCGCCTGAATTTCGGAAAGGTCGAATGCCTGCATCAACCCTTCTCTTGCTTCATCAGGAGTAGCGCTTTCACGAATGATTTTAATTGCTCTGTCCAAATCATCCTGAGTTCCAATTACTTTCATGTAACCTTCCAGGATGTGGGCACGCTCTTCCGCTTTTCTTAATTCATATTGTGTACGTCGAATAACAACGTCATGGCGGTGTTCAACGAAATACTTAATTAAGTCTCTTAAATTTAATTGTTCAGGACGGCCGTTGACAAGCGCAATGTTATTTACGCTGAAAGACGATTGCAGAGCTGTATGTTTATAAAGTAAATTCAATACAATATTTGGAACGGCATCATTTTTCAGAACATAAACAATGCGCATCCCTTTACGGTCGGATTCATCACGGATTTCAGAAATCCCGTCTAATTTTCCTTCTTTGATTAAATCGGCGGTTTTCATAATCATATCCGCTTTGTTAACCTGAAATGGAATTTCGGTTACGATGATACAGTCTCTTCCGCTTACAACTTCAAAATTGGATTTGGCACGAATCACAATTCGCCCTCTACCTGTTTCGAAGGCCTCCTTTACACCGCTGTAACCATAAATGGTTCCTCCAGTCGGGAAATCGGGAGCTTTTACATGTTGAATTAATTCATCTACGGTGATGTCATTATTTTCAACATAGGCAATGGTTCCGTCAATTACCTCGGTTAAGTTATGAGGAGCCATATTGGTTGCCATACCTACTGCAATTCCGGAAGCTCCGTTTACCAAAAGATTGGGTATACGGGTCGGCAGAACTTTTGGTTCTTGTAATGTGTCGTCAAAATTGAATTGAAAATCAACGGTTTCTTTATCAATATCGGACAACATTTCTTCCGATATTTTTTGTAGACGGGCTTCTGTATAACGCATCGCGGCCGGAGGATCACCATCGACAGAACCAAAGTTACCTTGTCCGTCCACCATCATGTAACGCAAAGACCAGGGTTGTGCCATACGCACCATGGTATCATAAACCGAAGAGTCCCCATGCGGGTGGTATTTACCTAAAACTTCCCCTACGATACGTGCGGATTTTTTATATGCCCGGTTAGACATTACACCTAATTCGTACATACCAAATAAAACCCTTCTGTGTACGGGTTTCATGCCATCTCTGACATCCGGTAATGCACGTGATACGATAACCGACATTGAGTAGTCAATGTAGGCTGATTTCATTTCATCCTCGATGTTAATCGGGATTAATTTTTCTCCATCATTATTCATTTAAACTATATTTTTGTTTAATGTTTTAAGTTTAACGTTTCAGGTTATACT
>CAZKOC010000109.1:0-4575 GCA_964554275.1 uncultured Weeksellaceae bacterium | reverse complement strand
TCATTTAAACTATATTTTTGTTTAATGTTTTAAGTTTAACGTTTCAGGTTATACTTAGTTTGATTTCATAAATGATGAAATTTCAAGCATTAAATCTGAAACAAAAATTAATTAACGGGCTAAAATACGAATTTTAGACCGGATAGGCTGTGATAGTTTCCGGGAGTTTTCAACAAATTATGTTGGAATTCGAAAATTTTTATGGAATCATAGCTTAAATTTATTTTTTGATTTAAGAGTCCTGTTTTTCATCAATGTTTGTGACCGGTATTTTGAATCCGTTTTTGATGCTCAGTTTTTGTTTGATGTTTTTTCGGTGAGTTTTAACAGTCCAAATGCTGAGGTACAGGAGATCTGCTATGTGTTGGTTGGTGAGTCCCTTTTTTATGTATTCGTATATTTCTATTTCCCGCTCGGTGAAATTAAAATTATCACTCAATATATCGGTTGTGGGATTGGGTATTGAAACGGAATCGTTTAAATAAAAAGTATTTCCGTTATAGACATCTCTGATGATTTTCAATAGTTGATTGGCTTCAATTTCTTTTGATATATAGGCTTCTATACCAGTCGCTTCAAGTTCATGAAGGTACGTATTGTCAACTTCCATCGAAAGCATGATGATTTTGACAGCCGGGTATTCATTTTTGATTTCTTTTGCCAGCGCAATCCCCGATTTTCCCGGCAGATGAACATCGAGCAAAATAATGTCAGGTTTATCGCTTTCTATCATTTGAGGGATGTTTAACTCTTTTTTATAACCATTTGAAAGAGAAATCTCCTGTTCTTTTTCCATAATTGCTTTAAGTCCTTCAAAAAACAAAAGATGGTCGTCAATAGAAATAATTTTAATCATAATGCTGAATTATAGATAGGAATGTTAATAATGATCGAAGTGCCCTGATTTGTACTTTCTATATATATTTCGCCACTGTAGTAAGCAATCCGTGAACGAATGTTTGCGATACCTGAGCCTTCGGTTTGTTGAAAATGTTCAGGGGCAATTTTTTGTTTACCATCGTCTTCAATCATTAGCCTGATCTCATCTTCGTCAATTGCAACAGATATGATGACTGAAGAAAGATTGACAGCATGTTTCAGGGCATTGGTAAGTAATTCCTGGTAAATACGATACACATTGATTTTCATTTCCCAGGGAATTACAGACTCATCGCCAATCAGGTTTAATTTGATTAAAGGTGAATTACCATAAACAGATACATCTTTTTCTATTGTTGCAAACAGACCGTTTGTTTTCAGGCTCCTGGGGGAAAGCTGGTGAATAAGATGCTTAAATTCAGTATTGATATCCTTTAAAATGCCATTCAATTTTGCTTGATTCTCCAGTTTTTCTTGTCCCAGCAACAGTCGAAATGCTTGCAGTGAACCACCGATCCCGTCATGAATGTCCTGTGCCACACGCATCCGTTCTTTTTCTTGAATAGATATGAGCTCGGTAGTAAGTTTTGTTCTTTCTTTTTCTGCTTTCGCCAGGTTACCTGAAAATTCGTCAAAATCTTTTTTGTATTTCAACGAAAAAATAATCATAAGGTAAACAACCTCAAATGCAAAGGCAAGAATCATATTACCCGGCATCACAAATTGTCGCAGGTGGATGATTTTAAAAGTATTGTTCAGCAAATAAATAACCATGGAACCAAAAAGCAAACTGTTTCCTCCCAAATAGTGCCATACATAAGGAATCTTTTGCCGAACAGACAAAATTATGCCGACCAGCAAGAATGCAACTTGTATTAATAAAATCACATTGAAGTAGACTTTTAAATTATGAAGCAGGCTTTCTGAAAATAATCCGGGTACATGAAACAGTAAGAAAAGCAGGGTAGACACTAATACCACATTGCCGGTAATATTCAGATATTTGTTGAGGACGGGAAGATGTTTTCTTAATTGAATAAAATCCTGAAATATTTTCACGTTAAAATATAGAGTCAAACCGAGGAAGAATGTTCTGGGAATATGGGACCATAGCGGATAGAGATAGTTGGGGATAATATATAGATCATGAAGATATTCCACCAGGTTAAATGAGAGTAGACTAAGAACATATCCCAGCATCACACCATAAAATCTCTTTCTAAGAAAAACAAACAAACAAAAGTTGAAAATCGCGGCAAAAAAGAAAAACCCATAATAACGCCCCAGTAAAAATGAATAATCCAATTCCCACCATAAAATGTCGGCTTCTGTACTTATATCAGTTGGGAAATACAAATTTTTTCGTCCGATGGGTTCGGTTTTTACCAATAGAGTTTTGGTTTCACCAGGCATCATCGAAATCCTGAACGAGAGTGAACGCAATGGAACCGAACGTTCATTTCTTGGAATATGGTGAGATACGCTTTCTTCTCTTACAGCAATCTGTAATTTTTCATCCGCTTCGTAGAGTGTAAGCCGAATTCCTTCATTGTAAAAATTCCACAGATAATCCTGTGGTTTATCAGATTCGTTATGCAGTGTCAGCGCAAACCAATAATTACAATTTGTAATCCCGCGATTGACGACATTGGAAACATATCCTTTTTTAACATCTGTAAACTGATTATTTTTAAATTTTTGCAGTAAGGACGAGATAGCTTCTTTTTTTGAACAATCTTTATATTCTGAGAGGTATTCGATAATCCAACGTTCATCTGGCCCGGCAAGACGTAAGGTATCTGCAGCAAATGCCAGCGATTGTATAATACAAAATATAAAAATTAAAAGAAACTGTTTTTTCACCTCGATTCCTGGACTTCATCAAATATAAAACAAAGCAGTAAATTCACCTAAAGCAGTCATTAAAATACCTATTTGTGGGTATTTTATGTAATATTTAAGATGGTTAACTTTACATAAGCAGTAAAATACATAAAATTATCATGAAAAATTCCCTATACGCCTTGTTGCTTTTGTTTATTGGCTTTAACCTTAAAGCACAGGAAATAAAAGAAGGAACTTATATGCCGCTTTATGGCTACTATAATTACAACGTGACCGTCAGCGACGGAAAAGTATTGTTTGAACCTTGTCAGCAATTTCAACATCAGAATTCCATAAATAATGAAACATTTGAATTTCAGAAAATAGAAGGTTCTGATCAATTTGGATGGAATGGCTCTATTCAGATTCCTTTAACTGTCGATAGTCAAAACAATATGTTGAAATTTCAGAATCCTTACGATATGTCCAAGCTTATGCCTATGATGTTGATCCACCCGAAAAACGTTGTTCCGGCAGAAGGCATTTTAACGTACTACGATGAAACCGATGGCGGATATTCAGCAGCCAGGATCCGTATTACAGACGAAAGTCAGATCAAGTCCGGAAAATGTTTTATTCACAGCAAAAAAACTAATGAGTACAACGGAGATATTGTGGGGAACTATAGTGATGATTATGATTCTTCAATGAACCTGACTTTAAATGGCGATTTTAGTGGAGTTTACAAAGGGCTTCCGGTGAAGTGGAGCATCGTCAGTGACCATTCAGGGAAAGTTAAAAAATGGGATTATCCGGACGGAGGTTATATGATTCACATAGTTCTGGAATTTGAAAATGGAATCCCAGCCAATATTGATCCGCCTTCAGCCGGACACTCGGTTGGGATTATTGACGGAGTTCGCATAAGTAAAGCAGACGGGACGGTAACAGTCGGGAGAATGAATAAAAGATAAAAATGAAGATTCAAAAAAATAAAAAATAATCCACAATAATTTTTGAAATAAAAAAATAGGATTATATTTGCACTCCATTTGAGAAAATGTAGAAAAGTTTACAAAAGATGAAAAGAACATTTCAACCCAGCAACAGGAGAAAAAGAAATAAGCACGGATTCCGTGAAAGAATGGCTACCAAAAACGGACGTAAAATTTTGGCAGCTCGTAGAAAAAGGGGCAGAAAGCAATTGACGGTTAGCGAAGTTAGAGCTAAACGATAATCGCTAATATTATATTAAAAAGACCAAAGCCCGGAGATTCTTTCGGGCTTTTTTTTATATTTGCTCTAACTAAGCGATAAAAAAATGACAGGGACAGTAATTCAATTAGAAAGGGCATTTATTTACCAAAGAAATCATTTGGTTTTGAGTAATGTAGATTTTGAGCTGAATGAAGGTGAATTTGCATATCTGATCGGTAAAACAGGAAGCGGGAAAAGTAGTTTGCTGCGTGTTCTTTATGGTGATTTACCATTGGAAGAAGGTTTTGGAAAGGTGGTCGGAATTGATTTGAATGGTATGAAAGTCAGTAAGATCCCTGTGCTCAGACGCCATTTGGGTATTGTATTCCAGGATTTTCAGCTTTTGTTGGATAGAAATGTAGAAAGAAACTTGTCATTTGTGCTGAAAGCCACAGGCTGGAAAGATAAAAATTTAATCAATGACAGGATAGATGAGGTTTTGGAAAGTGTTGGGATGATTTCCAAAAAGAAAATGATGCCGTTCCGGCTTTCCGGAGGCGAGCAGCAACGTATTTCCATCGCACGTGCCTTATTGAATCACCCTAAATTGATTCTGGCAGATGAACCTACGGGAAATTTAGATCCGGAAACTTCTGTAGAAATCATGAATTTGAT
>CAZKOC010000108.1:0-7277 GCA_964554275.1 uncultured Weeksellaceae bacterium | reverse complement strand
GGTTAAAATTCGTTTCAAATATACAACAAGTATGATTTATGTCATATCAAATTTCATTCCAATTATCTAAGTATGATTTGCAAGTAAAGCGAACTGTACTGTAATTCCAATTGCGGTAATGATTGCATGAGTTTTTCTTGTTTTTCTACTACCTGATACACTTCTACATTTTCAAATTGTCCTATTGAATAGTATATTCTGTACAATACCTGGTCTATTTCCTTTTCTGCCAATAAAATTTTATCAATATTAGAAATAAAAAGAGTTTTGTAGGGGTCGGAAGATAAAACTTCGTCTAATGAGTTAAATTTGCCCAAAAATAATTGTTCATTATTCTGAACTTCATATACTTTAAAACTCGATTCTTTTTTGTTTTCTCTTATTTCAAATTTTTCATCTTTTGACTTTAGCGTTGCTACAACTATCTCGGTAAAATTAAAGTCCTTCAATTTGGTTTCTTGTTGAATAACATATTTTACCGGAAGTTGAAAAAAAAGATTGATAGGTTTTCCATCGTTCAAAGCAGCAGGCTGAATCTTCTCAATTTCCATCGCAATTTCATTCAATGCCTTTTCAGATGCTTCTCCTAATTCTTGATTTCCTCCACTCATCTGCTTAACCTGAACAATCTTTCCATCTTTATCAATTACAAACTGAAGCTTAGCTACCGCTGTTGTAATCCCCATCGATTCCATTTTATCGGTAAATGAATATAATTTATCCCCCAACAGTTGATTGATCTCCTTTGACAAACACCTTTGCAAAGCCGCTTTATCATTAACATCAATTTTCTCACAGCCCGGAAATACAGCCATGTAACCGACCTCTTTTGCCGTCCAGTTATCAGATAAGGCTTCAACCGGCAGTTTATCTAGTTCTGTCTTTTGAGCCAATAAAACTCCTGTTCCGATAACCAGACAGGTAAAAGCTGATAGGATTTTTTTCATTTAAGTTTTATTTTTTGATTTGATTTCCTTCCTTGGAATTTCGTTCATATTTCACCGGCAACTGAAAAACCATGTCAACATTTTTTCCTTCTACCTGGGCAGGTTCAAATTGTAAAGAATCTTTTATTTCATTTAAAATTTTGACAATAAATTCAGATAATTGCTCATTTCCTCCCCTTACTGCTTTAATTTCATTTACTTTCCCTTCTTTATCCATTACAAACTGAAGTTTTGCTACGGCAGTTTCTATTTTTAGGCTATCCGAAATTTCATCAAATTCCGGGAATCTTGATGAAATTTTATTTGTCAATTCAATAGCCAAACATTTTTGTTGTTCATGTTTATTTTTTTCATCAACCGATTTACATTCTTTCAAAATTACCATTTTTTCAACCGATCTGGCGGTAAAGTTAAGACTGGGTTTAGGTGGATTGTCATTTTTTGTATCTTCTACACTCATGTTTATTGTTTCGTAATTTTCCTGTGAAAAGACAATTATAAAATTCAATAACAGTAACAGGGAAAATAATTTTTTCATTTTATTTCAGTTTTCTAAATCTTTATTAAAAAAAGCGCCGCGATTTTCTTTCTGTTCGATGCTTTGGGTTATGATCAGCCATGCTACACTCACAATATTCCGAAGTTCGGAAAGCTGTGGTGAAAGCACATTCATTTTATAAATTTCCTTTACAGAACGGTAAATTTCTTCTTCTTTTTCCTTGGCTAAATTCAGCCTGGAGTTGCTTCTCACTATTCCTACCAGGTCACTCATGATGATTTGAAGTTGTTTTTTGAGATAATTCAGCAAAACCATTTCACTGGTTACGCTAAGGCCTTCGTCATCCCATTCGGGAATTCTTTCAATTTTATCAAAATGAAAATTATTTTGCTGCAATAATTCTACGGATTTCATCGCGGCGCGATGACCAAAGACCATTGCTTCTAACAAAGAATTAGATGCCAATCGGTTTGCACCATGCAATCCGGTATTGGTACATTCACCTACTGCAAACATATTGTGAATGGTAGACTGTCCCTCTAAATCCACTTCAATTCCTCCACATAAATAATGCGCTGCGGGAACCACAGGAATTAAATCCTTAAACATGTCCAATCCTTCTTCCTGACATTTTTCGTAGATATTTGGGAAGTGGGCAAGAAATTTTTCCTTGTCCAAATTACGGCAATCCAAACAAACATAATCGTCTCCGCGCAATTTCATTTCGTTATCAATTGCCCGGGCGACGATATCACGCGAGGCTAATTCTTCGCGCTCATCATATTTATGCATAAAAGACTGTCCGTCTTTCGTTTTGAGTTTTGCTCCAAACCCACGAACCGCTTCAGAAATCAGGAACAATTGTCCTGAATGTTTACTGTAAAACGCCGTCGGATGAAACTGAATGAACTGCATATTCGAAATCTTGGCTTTTGCCCTGTGCGCCAAACCGATTCCATCTCCTGTCGCAATTACGGGATTGGTCGTATTTTTATAGACATGTCCGCAACCTCCTGTTGCCATTAAGGTGATTTTTGAAGCGATGCGTTTTACTTTTTCCGTCTTTAAATCTAAAACGTACGCACCGTAGCAATTCAAATCGAATTTATTAAAATCCTCTTCGGGAATATGGTGTTCCGTTATCAAGTCAATCACATAATGGTGAGGCAATAATTCAATATTGGGTGTTTTTTCTACAACTGCCAGCAAAGCTCTTTCTATTTCATAACCGGTAATATCTTTATGATGTACTACTCTGTTCTCGGTATGTCCTCCTTCTCTTCCCAAATCATAACTTCCGAAATCACTTTTGTCAAACTGGGCACCCCATTCTACAATTTCCCTGAATCGCTGCGGACCTTCTTTTACGACTACTTCTACTGCTTCGCGTTTGCACAAACCGTCTCCGGCTCTCAATGTATCTTCTATATGTTTTTCAAAACTGTCATTTTCGAAATCGGTTACAACGGCCACACCTCCCTGTGCGTATTTGGTATTAGATTCTTCACCGTCAGATTTGGTAACAATAGTAATTTTGGTTTCGGGTAATTTCTGAGCAATTTTTATAGCATAGGAAAGCCCGGAAATACCGGAACCTATAACAAGTACATCTGTGTTAATCATTTATTCTGAATAATAAAGGTGCAAGATAAGATAATTTGAAAATGTAATGATTTGAAAATTTCGTACATAAAAAACTTTGTCAAAGTTCAGAACTTTGACAAAGTTTTAATTTTAATTTGGAGAAGGACTATCCTTCTTTAATCGATTCCTTAATTGTAGTTTCCAACTCTTCGGAAAGCTCGGGATTGTCTTTCAATAAATCCTTTACGGCATCACGCCCCTGACCCAATCTCGTATCTTTGTAGCTGTACCACGATCCGCTTTTTTGTACGATTCCTTTTTCAACTCCGACGTCTAAAACTTCACCTACTTTTGAAATCCCTTCTCCGAACATAATGTCGAATTCCGCCTGGCGGAAAGGTGGAGCAACTTTGTTCTTTACAACTTTCACCCGAACGTGGTTTCCGGTTGCCTCATCACCTGTTTTGATTTGTGAAACGCGGCGAATGTCCAATCTGACCGAGGCATAAAATTTCAATGCGTTCCCACCGGTTGTTGTTTCCGGATTTCCAAACATTACACCAATTTTTTCCCTCAATTGATTGATAAATATACAAGTACACTTTGTTTTGCTGATGGTTGCCGTCAATTTCCTTAATGCCTGCGACATCAATCTCGCTTGTAATCCCATCCTGGAATCACCCATTTCACCTTCGATTTCAGCCTTTGGTGTCAAAGCGGCTACGGAATCAATTACAATAATGTCAATTGCGCCGGAACGAATTAAATTATCAGTAATTTCTAACGCCTGTTCTCCATTATCCGGTTGAGAAATAATCAAATTCTCTACATCTACACCCAGTTTCTCAGCATACGCACGGTCAAATGCGTGCTCTGCATCTATAAATGCGGCCAGTCCACCTGCCTTTTGCGCCTCGGCAATAGCATGTAAAGTCAGGGTGGTTTTACCGGAAGATTCCGGTCCGTAGATTTCGATTACCCGGCCGCGGGGATATCCCCCAATTCCCAAAGCAATATCCAAGCCCAATGAACCTGAAGGAATTACTCCGATTGAATCATCAATGGCGCTGTCGCCCATTCGCATTACCGTTCCTTTTCCGTAGGTTTTGTCCATTTTGTCCAAAACCAATTGCAATGCTTTCTTTTTATTATCTAAATCACTCATTTTTATTTGTTTAAAATTAAATTTTAAGTTTTTAGGTTGATTTTCAAAATTAATTGTAAAAAGTGACAAAATACGTCGCTGAAAATATTTTTATTCACAAAATTTACTTCGACAAATTACCGAAACTTTGTTTCTCCTTTTCATCTTAAATGCTCAGTGACCGAAAAGTCATAACTCCAGAATCTGCTTGGCGTGTTCTTTGGTTTTGACTTTTTCTATCACATTTTCGATGATTCCTTTTTCGTCAATCAGAAAGGTTGTACGCAGAATCCCGTCGAACTCACGGCCCATAAATTTCTTTCTTCCCCAAACACCAAATACTTCAATTATTTTCCTATCTGTATCTGCAATTAACGGATAGTTTAAATCATATTTTGCCGCGAAATTCTTTTGTCGTTTTACCGAATCGGCACTTACACCGATGATTTCATATCCTTTCGCTTTCAATGCTTTTTCATTGTCCCTTAAATCACAAGCCTCAGCAGTGCAACCCGGCGTGCTGGCTTTTGGATAAAAGAAAATCACATATTTTTTTCCTTTGTAATCCGATGATTTAATGGGACCTCCATTCTGATCCAATCCTTCAAATTCAGGGGCCTTGTCTCCTTTTTGCAACATTTTGAGTTTTTATTTATTGAGTAGTTAAAGATAGCTTAAATTTGTCAAACCTGACAGGTTTCCAAGACCTGTCAGTTCTAAATTTCGCCTAATGAGTTACTTTAAATTTTGCCCGAACTGCAGCTCTCAAAACATTGAATTTGAAAACAACAGAAAATTTGAATGTTTTGATTGCGGAATGGTTTATTTTCAGAACATAGCGGCAGCTGTTGCAGTCATCATTGAAAAAAACGATGAAATTTTATTTACCATACGGAACCGTGAACCAAAAATGGGAATGTTAGATCTGCCGGGCGGATTTACCGATCCCGACGAATCTGCGGAAGAAACCTGCGTACGTGAATTGAAAGAAGAATTGAATTTGGAAATTCCAGCTTCGGGTTTTCGTTATTTCAAATCACAGCCTAATAATTATCTTTACAAAGGGATCCCTTATAAAACGGAAGATTTGGTTTTCATAGCAGGATTTCCGGAAAATGCGGAGTTAAAGCTGGAGAAATCCGAAATTGAATCCGTCAGGTGGATTAAAAAATCGGAAATCAATGTGGAGGAAATCGGATTCGATTCATTGAGAAACGTTATTGCCGATTATGTTCGATGATTTTAAATGCGCCGCTAAGTCACGCAGAGTTTCCACAAAGCTGCGCAAAGCCCTTCTTTGCTTCTTAGCGAATCTTTGCGGAATATTTTTGAATGTAAGCAAAATTCGAGTTTTGATTAGGGTATAATTTTTGAGCAGTTTCATAAAAATACCTATGAAAAACACTTTTACTTTAAGGTCCTTAGCTGTTTTCTCATTTGTAATTTTCTTTTTGCCTTTTATGAGGACATGTTCTGATGATTCCCTAGAATATAGTCTTGAAAGACAAGAGGTAAATCATTCTGGCGAACCAGTTGGTAAAATCATTACTAAAAAAGAAAATAAATTAGCAATTGCAGAAAAGGCAAAAGAATATACCTTCGATTTTTATACTTTATCAATTATAAGTTTAGATGATTTCAAGTTAAATAATTTCTCTGACAAAACATTTTGGGCCTTTTTAGGATTTACAATCATTTTGATTTTCTCAATCCTCATTTTGTCTTTTTCATTTAAAAATAAAATCAAAACCGTTCATTGGCTTAGTATCACAAATCTTATTATTTTATTGATTTCAACTTTGATCTTATGTTTCACAGAAGTAATTGAAAAAATCAATCAAATTAAAATCGGATATTATTTATTTGTCATCAATTCCATTCTGATTGCTTATTTATCAAAAAAGCTCATTCATTATAAATTATAAAAGGTATAATTTTTGAGCAGTTTCCCGATATGAAAAATTTAGCTTTTTCTTTTATTGCTTTTTTGGTGGTTTCATGCAGCACGCAAACCGTTTCCGTTGATTACGACCGCAGTCAGGATTTTTATCAACTGAAAGATTTCCATTATGAATTTGTGGAAAATACGATGAGCGAATTGGACATTGATCGGATTCAAGCTGCTGTCAATAAAGAATTAGGAATAAAGGGAATGAATTTTAATGAAAATTCTGCGGTTAAAATCAAAATCATCCCGGAAGAATTCATTTCTGAATCTCAAAATTCCCAAATAGGGATCGGAGTGGGTGGCGGTAATCATGGATTCGGGACTTCGGTTGGAATCGGGATTCCGATCAATTCCGAAAAGTTAAATCAAAAATATTTGGTTTCTATTTTCAATTCAGAAAATCAATTGGTTTGGGACGGAAGGCTGGAAATCCAAATGCCATCAAGTGCCAGTCCGGAAACCATTGATGCAAATGTTCAAAAAGGTGTAAAGAAACTTTTTAAGAATTATCCGCCGAAATAGTTGACCGTTTTTATTTACAAATTAAGAAGTAACTTTGTAACAATTGTTTCTATCCATGCAAGATTCTGATATATCCGTAAGCATCTTGATTGCAGCATGTGTAATTGTATTCGCTGCCATCGGGTATTTAATTTACAAGCTCGACCGGTCCAGTAAACAAAAAAAGGATCTGGAACAGAGGTTTTATGAATATGAGCGAAGAATCAACTCGCTTCAATTGGAAAGCCTTGAATCCAAGCTCAATCCGCATTTATTCAAAAATATCCTGAATACCATCCAATCTCATGCGTATCAGACTTATTGCGCACTGGATAAGCTGGCGAATGTCCTGGATTATATCCTCTATGAAAGCAGGAAAAAATATGTGACCCCCAAAGAAGAGATTGAATTTGCAATGAATCTGATTGAAATCAACAAAATAAAGGTAAGCCCGCTTTTTGAATTGAAAGTAAAATCAAAAGTCAATGAAAATGAACCTTTGTATGAACAACGGTTATTGGCACCCATGATTTCAATTGATTTCATTGAAAATGCATTTAAACATGCAGATTTACAAAGCCCTAACGCATTTATAGCAGTGACTTTTGAATTCAGGGACAATACATTTTCTTTGACCGTTGCCAATAAAATTTC
>CAZKOC010000107.1:0-7286 GCA_964554275.1 uncultured Weeksellaceae bacterium | reverse complement strand
TTTTGAAATGAAGAAACATTTGATTTTAACCATCCTTTTTGCTCTATTCTGCAGCTTTGCAAACGCGCAGATCACAGAACAAGAACTCAAAGCTCAGAAGGAAAAACTACAACAGCAGAATTCATCGCTCAAAAAGGAAATATCGGGGTTAAATAAGGATTTGCAGCGAAACCAAAGTGAATCCAAAACGTCTTTATTGTACGTTCAGAACCTGGATAAAAAGATTACAGCCCAAACCCAGTTAGTTAGCGGTCTGACCAAAGAAAAAAGATTTATTGAGGATGAAATTTATCTTACCCAGTTAGAAATCAACAAATTAAGCCGTGAATTGGTTGAGCTCAGGAAAGAGTACAAAGATATATTGGTAAAGGCCTACAAGAATAAATCAGTTGAAAATAAATTGCTTTTTGTGCTCTCTTCTGAAAGTTTAACTCAGGCTTTCAGAAGAATTAAATATATAGAAAAATACTCCGAATATCAATTGGGAAAAGCAGACGAAATACTTGCCAAAACCAAACAAATAGAGAAAGAAAAAGCAGCGAGAGAAGCATCTAAAAAAGAAAAGGAAACACTTTTGGCTCAACAATCGGTAATCAAAGATGAACTGGAAGTCGAAAAGGGAGCAAAGCAGAAAGTAATTGAAGAATATAAGAAAAATGCTGGCGTAATTGCACAGCAAATTGCCAATAAACAAAGTGAGCAAAAGCAAATAGATGCTGAAATCAAACGTATTATAGATGAAGAAATCCGATTGGCGAGAATCCGTGCGGAAAATGACAAAAAGGCCTGGGACTCGGCAGCCAAAACCAATACAATTGCTTCATATCAGGCGTACTTAAATGAATGGCCGGCTGGAGATTATTCAAATGCCGCTCAACGAAATATACAGCAGCTAGAAGCCGATAATCGTGGTTGGCAAACGGCAAGGGGCTCGCATACCAAAGCAGCCTATCAAACCTATTTACAAAACTTTCCGCAAGGTCAGTTTGCTTCTACCGCCAGGATAGAAATTCAGAAATTTGAAAAAGCTGAAGAAGACCAGCGGCTGGCAAGGGAAAAAGCAGAGCGCGAAGCTGCTGAAGCAAATAAGCCTGTTGAAAATGTGGTTGTAAAGCCTATGGAAACACCTAAACCGGTTGAAAACCCTAAACCTGATCCGGCTCCGCAGCCGAGTTATGCTGACCGGAGTAATTCCGCGGAATTATCCAGTGACTTTTCCAACAATAGAGGAAAATTACCCTGGCCGGTAAGTAGAGGGCAGATTGTAGGCAGATTTGGAACCAATCCACACCCGATATTGACTCATATAGAAGTCAATAACGATGGGGTTGATATTGCCACCAATAAAGGCTCTAATGCCAAAGCGGTTTTTGACGGTGAAGTAACCGCTATCATATCAATTCCGGGGGGAAACAGAACTGTACTTCTGAGACACGGAACCTATTTTACCGTTTACAACAACCTGTCATTTGTTTCTGTGAAAAAAGGAGATAAAGTAAAGAGAGGACAGGACCTGGGACGTATCTATACTGACGAGAATGGGAATACCATTCTTAAATTTGAAGTAAGAAGCGGCTCCGTAAAACAAAATCCTGAAATGTGGTTAGGCGGAAACTAATTTTACCGTAACTTTGTAGAAAATAGTCAAAATGAACTTAGCATATATATTTAGCAATATAGGAACCAGAGAAATCATTCTGATTGTCTTGGTTGTAATATTATTGTTTGGAGCAAAAAAAATACCTGAATTAATGAAGGGATTAGGCTCCGGAATCAAAGAATTCAAAGACGCTACCAAAGAAGATCCTAAGAAAACGGATGATAACAAGACGGAAAACCCGTCATAATTTCTCTGTCTAAATCATTTCCACATCACTCTTCTAAATATTTTTTTCAAGAATGAATTTCACCCAAAAAGCCTGGAGCATATTTAAGCAAAGTATAGATGATTATCATAAATTCAATGATATAAATAAATCCATTGAAAATCCTTATGATGAATCACAGCTCATAGAGTATTTGCTTTACAAAAAAAATTGGATTGATACGGTTCAGTGGCATTTGGAAGACATCATTCGTGATCCGAATATTGATCCGGTAGAAGCATTGAAGCTTAAACGCTGGATTGACAAATCAAACCAGGAACGAACTGATATGGTAGAATACGTAGACAGTTGGTTTTTGCAGAATTATGCCGGAGTTGAAGTTCGGGAAGATGCTAAAATCAATACCGAAAGCCCTGCCTGGGCAATCGATCGCTTTTCCATTTTATCGTTGAAAGTTTACCATATGCAGGAAGAAGCGAATCGCCCGGATGCTTCTGAAAATCACAAAATTCAATGTCAGAATAAATTGAACGTACTTTTGGAACAACACAAAGATTTGTCAACCGCAATCGAAGAATTGTTAGAAGACATTTCTGCCGGGAAAAAGTATATGAAAGTTTATAAGCAGATGAAAATGTACAATGACGAAGAGTTGAATCCCGTATTGTACACAAAGAAATAATTTTCCCTTCCTTCTTCTATCTATATCAACAAAAATTAGATTAGTTATATCTGTATTGGTGTAAAACTATGTGTTTGTGCCATATTGAGCGGAACCGAGGTGTGGAGATTTAAATCTGATTCTATACCGAACCCTACGGTTTTCTTCTTAGCACCAAGTCCCCAATCTGATAAAGATTAGTTTATTTATACAATAATTCGGTTTGGATTGATATAAAAAAGAAAGCTAAGAATACATTGTGTTTGTATTCTTAGCCAACCTAACCAACCTAAACCTATGAATCCCCTTTTTTAAAAGGGAGTTCCTTTAAATATTTTTATGCATTTTTCGATAAAAAGCATTGAGGTAATATAGATAATGTTTCAAATAAATAATATTATTCTTCTTCTTTCACAAACGCTTTTGCTCCAACTTCGCCACTTTCAGACACCACTACTACATAGTAAAGCCCTGATTCTAAAGAATCCACATCAACAGATGCTTTATTGGCAGATGAAGGAACACCTGACTCGACAAGGTTTTCATTTTCATCGTAAACCATATATCCGGCCATAACAACTTCTCCTTCGGTGGAAACATCCATCTTTCCGCTACTTGTATTTCCTATTCGGATACCGACTGCTCCTCCATTATTGGATTGTGCATAGGATTGTGCAAACAAGAAACTTGAGGCAAAAGTTACTAAGAGTATAAATAAAATATTTTTCATAGCGATTAAATGAGATTACAAAGATATCTTCATTTGGCAAAATAAAACATACCTAAATCTTGGTATTTTTTAAGGATTTGAAAATACAAGCCAAAGTAAATTGATAAATATATATCTATTTGAGTATTTTTGGATGATTTATCCTGTTAATTTGAACCACCGGAATAATGAAAACTTATTTATACCTATTACTTTTATTTCTGATGAATTTCCTATATGCCCAAGATATAGAAAGCCAAATAGAGAAAAATTATCAGAAATATAGGACGACTATTGATTCTCAGACAGATTCCGCGTTAATCTATATTTTAAAGGCAAAGAAGCTTAACGAGGTAGAAAATGACGTTGACTGGAATGCAAGAATATATTACGGAATTGGTTACTGTTATTATCTGAAGCAAAATTACTCTTTATCACTCCAATATCTGAACCAAGCGACTGAATTTTCTGAAAAAGCATTAAATTTTAATATGCTCAGCAAGTCTTACAATCAGATTGGACTTATTTATTCTTTTCAAAATAATTTTAAAAAGGCTTTGGATAATTATCATAACTCTTTAAAGATATCTGAAAATAAAGAAGAATTAAGTGATAATACAATTGCCGTACTTTCTAATATTGCAGACTTATATATTTTACAGCAAGATACCATTAGCGCACTGAAATACTACCACCAAGCTATGTTTATAGGTGAACGAGACAATAACCAACTGAATTTAGCAGGAGTGTTCAATAACATTTCGGTTGTTTTTATGGATTCCAATAAAGACAGTGCTGAAGTGTATTTAACAAAAGCTCTCCAGATTTATAAAAATACAAATAATGTTTATGGACAAATTATTACCCAAAATAATTTAGCTACTACTTATTTAAATTTCAAATCCAAAGATGATTACCCAAAATCATTAAAGTACCTGAAGGAATCACTAATATTTAGTAAAAACACACAAAATATAGATGTGGAGTATTTTAGCAACTATTATTTAGGATATTATTACGAAAATGCAGAATTTAATTATAGTAAAGCAAAGAATTATTATGAAGATGCATACCAACTATTAAAGCAAGGATATAAGAACGATTATGCAATTGAGTTATACAAAAGTTTATCCGGTGTTTATTTGAAGCTGGGTGATTTTAAAAATGCTTATGAATTTCAGAAAATACAGCACCAGCTGCAAGACAGTATTTTCAGTGTTCAGAAAAACAAACAATTTCACGAAACGCAAACCAAATTTGACGTAGAACGTAAAAATAACCAGATCCAGCTCTTAAATAAAGAAAAGATAATAGAAAAAGGGCGCAAACAACTTATTTTGATAGGCTCTGTTCTGCTGATCATACCTTTATTACTGTTGGCAATATTTTACAGAAAACGTATGAAATACCAAGAGACTATTAGTGAGCAGGATAAGTTGATTTTTGAAAAAGAAAAGGAAACCATCAGGGTAAAGAACCTCATCGAAGGACAGAATCTGGAACGAAAAAGGATTTCAAAAGAATTACACGACGGGGTAGGAGGCCGGTTATCGGCGATCAACATAAAAATGGACCAGCTAAACACCACAGTTATCCACGACTCGGAACTAAAAGAATGCATAAATCAACTACAGGAAACCGCAAAAGAAATCAGAGTAATTTCACATGAATTAAATGAAAATAAAATAAATGAACTAAATTTTGTACATTTATTAAATTATTTAATAGATGACTATAGATTTTATTTTTCCGGAGAAATTCACTCTAATATATTTCCGGAAGATAAATATGTAGAAATAAAAGATATAAAAAAGCATTATTTATACAGGGTCATTCAAGAAATTCTATCCAACTGCCTAAAATATGCCGATGCCGAAAACGTCTATATAGACTGTACTTTTGATGGATTGTACAGAATTATCATAGAAGATGACGGCAAAGGATTTGATCTGAAAAATGTTAAAAAAGGCATGGGGATGGAAAACATAAAAAAGAGAATTGAGACATTAAAGGGAGAGATTCATATAGACTCGGTCGAAGGACGAGGTACGACGTTTATAATGGAAATTCCTGAAAATGGAACAGAATAAAATCAAGATAGGAATTGTAGATGACCATCAACTCATACTTGATGGACTCGACAAATTGCTTAAAACTGTTGAAGACTATGAAGTCGTATTCATAGAAAACAGAGCTACAATCGCGTTGGAATACATGCAGGATAATCCCGTTGATTTAGTCATAACAGATGTGGCAATGCCCGATATGAACGGCGCGGAATTCATCAGGAGAATCAGGCAGGAAAACCAGAAAGTAAAAATTTTGGTTTTGAGTATGTACAAAACAGACTTAATCGATGAGAATGATATAAACGGATATTTACTCAAAGAATCTTCAAGTGAAGCTATTCTGCAGAAAGTAAAGGAAACAATCAGCGATGAATCCAAAAGAAGTATTGCTACATCGTCAGGAACCTACAACCATGGTTTATCCAAAAGAGAAAAAGAGATTGTTGTTGAATTAGGAAACGGGCTTTCGTCTGAACAAATTGCAGAAAAGTTGTTTTTAAGTTATTATACTGTTGAGACCCATAAGAAAAATATCTTCCTGAAACTCAATGTAAATACGACAGCCGAATTAGTCAAAAAGGCAATGCATATTGGAATAATTTAACATGTATAAATCTTTCATTTAAATTACTGCTGGTGAAGATTGTTATTTCATTCACCTATTTTTCCAATCTGTCTTTCACAAACTCTATTTGAGTTTTTCCGTGTGGTTTGGGCTTTCCGTTTTCATCCAGATTGACCATCGTGATATTATCAACCGTGATGATGATTTCCCGGGTCATTTTGTTTCGGACCTTACATTTCAACACGATGGAAGTCGTTCCGAATTTAACCACATCAATTCCGATTTCAACTATATCACCCTCTTTTGCGGAACTCATGAAGTTAATTTCCGATATATATTTGGTTACCACATGAGGGCTTTCAAGCTGAATGATGGAGTAAAGAGCGGCTTCTTCATCTATCCAGGCCAGTAAAGTGCCTCCGAACAAAGTTTTATTGGCATTCAAATCTTGTGGTTTTACCCATTTTCTCGTATGAAATCTCATCAGATAAAATTTAAAATAGAATTTTTATTAAATCACTTACTTTTGCCACAGTTTCCACCCGGATCTGGTAATCAGAGGTTTTGATCTTATTATATTTAGAAATAAAAATCACATCATAACCAAGTTTTTCCGCTTCCAGAATTCGTTGTTCTACCCGGTTGACCGACCGGATTTCACCACTCAATCCGACTTCGCCGGCAAAACAGCAATTATCGGGTAAAGAAACATCCATATTAGAAGAAAGAATGGCACACATTACCGCTAAATCAATAGCAGGATCATCCACCCGGATTCCACCTGTGATATTCAGAAAAACATCTTTTGACCCCAATTGGAATCCTGCACGTTTCTCCAGAACCGCTAACAACATATTGAGGCGCTTCGCGTCAAATCCGGTAGCGGATCGCTGCGGAGTTCCGTACACCGCGGTGCTGACCAGAGCCTGAATTTCAATCAGCATCGGGCGGATTCCTTCCAAAGTTGCCGCAATCGCATTTCCGCTCAGTGGCTCATCTTTCTTGGAAATCAATACTTCCGACGGATTTTTTACTTCACGTAATCCGCTTCCCTGCATTTCGTAAATCCCTATTTCCGCAGTGGACCCGAACCTGTTCTTGTTGGCTCTTAAAATTCTGTAAATATGATTTCTGTCGCCTTCGAACTGCAAAACGACATCGACCATGTGTTCCAATATTTTTGGTCCGGCGATGACACCTTCTTTTGTGATGTGACCGATCAAAACCACCGGAACATTTGTTTCCTTTGCATAACGGATTAATTCCGAAGTACATTCACGGATTTGTGAAATGCTTCCCGGAGAAGATTCCACGAATTGTGTATGCAAAGTCTGCACGGAATCGACGATAATTAATTCCGGTTCGATTTCCTGTGTGTGTTTAAAAATTTTTTGGGTATTGGTTTCGGTCAAAATAAAACATTGTTCGGATTCGATTCCGATTCGTTCTGCCCGCA
>CAZKOC010000106.1:0-7336 GCA_964554275.1 uncultured Weeksellaceae bacterium | reverse complement strand
TAAAAGTAAGTTATTTGCTTCACAAATATAAAGCCAAAAATAGTTTGTTTAAATTTGAAGCCTAAAACGCACAAATATAAATGAATCTACACGAAAAACCGCTGATTCTTGTAACAAATGACGATGGAATCACAGCGCCCGGGGTACGGGCATTGATTGATATGATGAATGAAATAGGAGAAGTCTATGTTGTGGCGCCGGATAGTCCGCAAAGCGGCATGGGGCATGCGATTACCATCAACTCAACTTTGTTCTGCGAAAAGATAAAAATTGATGAAGGCCCGCAAAGTGACAGGGAGTGGGCATGCTCCGGAACACCGGTGGATTGTGTGAAGCTGGCGATTACCAGAATTTTACCTCGAAGACCCGACATTTGTGTTTCAGGAATTAACCATGGGTCTAATTCTTCTATCAATGTGATTTATTCGGGAACTATGTCCGCTGCTGTTGAGGCGGGTATTGAAGGAATCCCGGCGATTGGGTTTTCGCTTTGTGATTTTTCATACAGCGCGGATTTTTATGCCGCTAAAGAATTCATCCAGAAAATTGTCAGGGAATCAATCAATAAAGAAATGCCCAACGGAATGATACTGAATGTGAACATTCCGAAATTGCCAAAAGAACAGATAAAAGGAATCAAAGCCTGCCGCCAGGCCAATGCTGTCTGGGAAGAAAATTATGACGAAAGAAAAGATCCACGCGGCAGAACTTATTATTGGCTGACGGGGGAATTTAAAAATTTAGACAAGGGAGAGGATACTGATGAAAATGCTTTGAGTGAAGGTTATGTGTCAGTTGTTCCGATTCAGTACGATATGACCGCGCATCATTTTATTTCCGATTTGAATAAATGGAATTTGTAAATTTAATGGCATGAAACAGATTCAAATTATCAATGGCCCCAATCTAAATTTGCTTGGCAAACGCGAACCTGAAATCTATGGAAATGTTGCGTTTGAAGAATATTTTGAATCTCTCAGGAAGAAATTTCCGGATGTGTCGCTGCATTATTTCCAGTCCAACCATGAAGGGGATCTGATTGATAAAATACACGAAATAGGGTTTATTTATCACGGAATTGTATTGAATGCCGGTGCTTTGACGCATTATTCCTATGCTTTGGCAGATGCGATAAAAGCAATTTCAATCCCAGTAATAGAAGTGCATATTTCAGATATTTATGCACGCGAAGATTTCAGGAAAATTTCATTGACAGGCGAAAATTGTGTTGAAATCATTTCAGGGAAAGGGTTATATGGGTATGAAATGGCAGTGGAAAGGCTGTTGACTTTGACTATATGACTAACAATTAAATGTCTGGATATGAAAACCTGCTTTCCAAGATTTGTTTTAAGATAAAATTTGTATAGTTTTAAAACCCCTAAATCAAAAAAAAACTATGAAAAATACAATTCTGCTTGCAATTTTGGTTGTTGGGCTTTTTGCAAAAGCCCAACAACAGGAACTTATCGAAAATACCTGGTATTTGGAAAAACTGGTCATAGATGATGTGGAATATTTCATACCCCAAAATGAAGAAAATTCTATTGTCACAGCAACATTCAGTGGAGGGATAGTGATTACGTCTGTTTGTAATGGGCTATCAGGAGACATTGAATTTAATGATGAAAACAATACATTTTATACCCCATCCGACAGCTGGGGAGTGACCCTAATAGAATGTGTTTTATCCGAAAATGAGGATTTTGAGAACCGATACTTCTATGAATTCTGGAGTATAAATTTTATGGAAATTCCACAACCCTTTCATTATGAAATTACTTCAAGCGAAAATTCACTTCGTTTAATTGTCACTAATTCTTTGGGAGGCAAAGCATATTACAATAATGTAAAGCTTTCCACACAAGAAATCTCAGGGTCAAATCAAGATAAATTTAAGATAGCTTTTCAAAATGAAGATTTAATTATCAAAAGTTCCAAATCCGTAGCAAAGTCTGTTTCAATTTATGATTTGACAGGAAGATTGGTTTTAGCTTCTGATTTTTCTAATATTGAAAGAATTAATGCAAGTCGATTGCCGAAAGGTATTTACATTATAAAAATATCAGATAGGCAAGGGGAAGTATTTTCAAAAAAAGTGATGAAAGAATAATCTGATATGTTAAAACTGTCCCTCCAATTGTTCATTAATGGAGTTGATATAATTCAAAAGTTCCAAACGCCCGATTTTTCCAGTAGCTGAAGAGGTAAAAACCTGAGGCATGGATTCCCACATTTTAAGCATTTCCTTTTTATAATTAAGCAACGCCTTCTGCAAAGCAGCGCTACTTATTTTATCTATTTTGGTAAACACCATCGAAAAGGGAATCTGATTTTCGCCTAACCATTCCATAAACTCCAGATCTATCTTTTGGGGAGGAATTCTGCAATCGATCAAAACAAATGTATTGACCAGATTCTTTCGGTTTTTGAGGTAATTAGTAATCATCTTTTGAAACTCACCCCGCTTTGTTTTCGAAACCCGGGCATAGCCATATCCCGGCAAATCCATCAAATACCAGGTATCATTCATCAAAAAAACATTGAGCAATTGTGTTTTTCCGGGAGTCCCGGACGTCTTTGCCAAATCCTTTTTATCTGCAAGCATATTGATGAGTGAGGACTTTCCTACATTTGACCGGCCGATGAAAGCATATTCAGGTTTATCGGGTTCCGGGCATTCTGTCCATTTGGGAGCGCTTTTGATGAATTCGGATTTTACATTCATCCTTTGGCGTATATTTTATTTTCCTGCATCCAGTTGTGTAAAATTTCATTGAAAACTTCCGGATGTTCCATCATAGGGGCGTGTCCGCATTTGTCAATCCAGAACAATGAAGAATTTGGTAAGCCTTCGTCGAATTCTATAGCCACTTCCGGCGGCGTAACATTGTCTTGTTTTCCCCAGATCAGACACACAGGGGTTTGAATGTCTTTCAGGTCGCCTTTCATGTTGTGTTTGATGGCGCTTCTTGCGATGTAAAGTGTTTTAATCGCTTTTTTTCTGTCATTGACCGTACTGAAAACATCATCAACAATTTCTTTTGTGGCAACGGCTGGATCATAAAAAACTTCCTGCGTTTTGCGCAGTACATAATCATAATCTCCGCGCTTCGGAAAAGTTTCCCCAAAAGATTTTTCATACAAACCGGAACTGCCTGTCAGACAAAGTGCTTTCACCAGATCGGGATGTTTGTGTGTTACAACCAATCCCAGGTGTCCGCCCAAAGAATTACCGACAAGGATTGCAGGTTCTTTAACCACTTCCTTTAAAAATCTTGCTACAAATTTGGCTATGCTAGAAACATTGGTGCTCAAGAGCGGATAGCTGTAAATAGGAAGTTTCGGCGCAAAAATTTTATAGCCTTTGGTGGAAAAATAATCCGTCAGAGAACTGAAATTACTCAATTCCCCCATCAAACCATGGAGTAAGACAATCGGAACTCCCTCTCCTTCTTCGATATATGAAAACTTTTTAGATCTCTTAAGTTTGATAAGCATTTTCCCTTTCTTGAAAAACAAAAATAACGATTTCTCTCATATAACAACTAAAAATTCATATTCTCTCAAAATTCAAATTCATCTTATGAAGGTTAATAAGTTGAATTTCTTTATTGTAGCGGTTTTTCAAAATGTAAGCACATGGTTTGTGTCAAATGGTGGTAAAAGTTTTCAACAAAGTGGTATTTTGTGGTATTTTGTGGTAAAAAGTTTTTATTTTTGAATAAATTTTTTCAATTGAAGCCACTCATTGGGACATACGAATGTAAAGTTGATACAAAAGGAAGGCTTCCTTTACCGGCAGGGCTTAAAAAGCAATTGGTTACGGTGATGGAAGAAGGTTTTGTGTTGAAGCGTTCTGTATTTCAGAATTGCCTGGAATTGCATCCGATGGGTGAGTGGAACAAAGTGATGTCGGATATAAATCAGCTCAATCGCTTTGTGAAAAAGAACAATGATTTTATACGTCAGTTTACGGCAGGGGTAAAAGTTGTTGAGATTGACGGGAACGGCAGGATTCAGATAGCGAAAGACTTAGTTGCATTTGCCGGGATCCGGAAAGATGTGGTTCTGTCTTCATCGATCAATGTGATTGAAATTTGGGATAAAGATAAGTATGAGCAATCGGTCAGCGTAAATGAGGTTGATTTTGCTCAATTGGCGGAAGAAGTAATGGGAAATAAGCGAGAAGATGGAATATCATAACCCCGTTCTGTTAAATGAGAGTGTAAGTGAATTGATTCACGATGCCAACGGTATTTATGTCGATTGCACTTTTGGGGGTGGCGGACATTCAAGTGAAATCCTGAAAAGGCTAGGAAATGAAGGAAGATTGATTTCATTTGACCAGGATGAAGATACGAAGCGAAATAGAATCGAAGATGAAAAATTTGAATTGGTAATGCAGAATTTCAGGTATCTGAAAAATAATTTGAAATACCTGAGAATCAATAAAGTGTCAGGTGTCTTAGCGGATTTGGGTGTTTCTTCCCATCAGTTCGATACGCCGGAGCGCGGTTTTTCTATCCGGTTTAACGGTGAGTTGGATATGCGGATGAATCAAAGTTCAAAGCTGACCGCGAAATCAATTCTCAATAACTATGAAGAAGAGAAACTTGCCGACGTGTTTTACTATTACGGTGAATTGAAAAATGCAAGAAGATTGGCTCGTGAAATAGTTTCATTCCGTAAAATACAACTCATTAATTCAATTAACGAATTAAAAATGATCTTTCATTATATCCCTAAAAATAAAGAAAATAAATTTTTCGCCCAATTGTTTCAGGCGCTTCGGATTGAAGTAAACGACGAAATGGCAGCGCTGCGGGAGATGCTTATGCAATGCGGGGAAGTGATAGAAGAGGGCGGGCGGCTGGTAGTGATTTCTTATCATTCTCTGGAGGATCGTTTGGTGAAGCGCTATATGAAAAACGGAATGTTTGAAGGAGAGCCTGAAAGGGATGTTTTTGGAAACTGGTTTGCACCCTTTAAAGCAATTCAATCCAAAGTCATCGTGCCTTCGGATGAGGAAATTCAATCTAACCCGAGAGCCAGAAGCGCCAAAATGAGGGTAGCCATAAAAAATAAAAATACAGACAATGGCTAAATCGAATAGGAAAAATAAAATTTCAGTTAAGGACATACTAAAAGGAAAATTTTTAGTAGATGACGGTTCCATGCAAAACTGGCGTTTTGTTATGTTCCTTGTTTTATTGGCATTCATCAGCATTTCAAGTTCACACTGGATAGACAGGAAAGTGGTTGGAATAAATAATTTGGAAGAAGAGGTTTCCAGTTTGAAATCCCAGTATACAGACGCGCATCGGCTATTGATGAGCATGCAGCTTGAACCGGAAATCATCAAACGATCTGCTTCAATCGGAATTAAATTAACGGAAGACCAACCTTATGTATTAATCAAAAAAGTGTATGATAGCCAGCCGTAAACATATTTTAATGCGCGGATATCTGATATCTGTATTTCTGCTGCTGATTGCGGTGGGAATTATTTATTCTATGATTCAGATCCGGGTTTCGGAAGGAGAAGAATTAGAGGAATTTACGGCGGAAACTAATTTCAGACCCGCAACGGTGGAAGCCGAACGCGGTAATTTATACGCGTCGGGCGGAGATTTATTGGCAACCACAGTAACGATTCACAATGTCCATGTTGATCTGACAGTAATTGATAGCGAATTGTTTGAATCCGAAATTGGAATTTTGGCGGATTCATTGGCAAAAATGTTTCCGAAACCGGCTTCCTATTTTGAAGAAAAATTCAGAACGGAACGCAAAAAAGGAAATCGTTATATGACGCTGATCAAAGGGTTGGATTACGACGAATACGAAAGATTGAAATCATTTCCGATTTTCAATAAAGGGCAGAGTAAAGGTGGGGTCATACATGAGACCAAGCCGAAACGTGAACTGGTTTTGAAAGATATAGGAGCACGAACAATCGGTTACGATGACCAAAGGGGTAAGACTGGAATGGAAGGTGCCTATTCAACTTATCTTCAGGGAACCGAGGGTAAAAGATGGGAGCAGTTCATGGGTGGTGGAAAGTGGAAGCCTTTCAAATCCTGGGAACAGGAACCTATTGAAGGGTTTGATGTTTATACGACTATAGACGCAGGAATGCAGATTGCCGCTTATGCCGCTTTACATGATCAATTGGTTAAATTTAACGCGGATCATGGCTGTGTCGCGGTGATGGAAGTTGCGACGGGAAAGATCAAGGCAATTGTAAATCTTCAAAAAGTAACGGACAGTATTTATTCCGATAGATTGAATTATGTAGTGGGCGAAGGTGCAGAGCCCGGCTCTACATTCAAAACGGTGTCTCTTCTTGCCGGATTGGAAAACGGAAAATTCACACCCGAAACCAAAGTTGAAACAGGGGGTGGAAGATATAAGCTTTATAACAGGACTATTTCAGATACGCACGGTAACGGTACATTGACCGTAGAGGGAGTTTTGATTAAATCATCAAATATCGGAACGGCTAAATTAATCAATGAAGCTTACGGGAGTGAACCGCAGGAATATTTCGACCAGTTGGCAAAATGGCATCTTACCAAACCAATGGGAATTGATATTCCCGGAGAAGCAGCTCCTCAATTCCATTCACCAAAAGATCCGAACTGGAGCAAAATCACTTTGCCGGTTATGTCTTACGGTTATGGGTTCAAGCTGACTCCTTTACAGATTCTTACTTTTTACAATGGGATTGCCAATGGCGGGACAATGGTAAAACCTTTGTTCATAGACAAAATAGAAAAAAATAACGGAGAATTTAAAGAATTCAAACCACAGGTTTTGGTAGAGCAAATGTCTTCTCCGGAAAACATACAGGCTATTACCCAAATGCTTTCAAAAGCTGTTTCCGCCGGAACTGCAAAAAACATCTTTACCGAACATTACGAAATCGCCGGAAAAACAGGGACGTCCAGAGTTGAATACTGGATAAAAGATCAACCCATGCAGTACCGGGCATCTTTTGCGGGATTCTTCCCGGCAAATAATCCGAAATATACATGTGTGGTCGTGATTCACAAACCCGACAGAAGAAAAGGTTATTATGGCGGGGGTGTTACGGCTCCTGTGTTTAAGAAGATTGCCGACTGGGTGTATTCCCGTACACCGCAACCCATTCCTTATGCTCCAACGTTGGTAGACGTAGAAAAAAATATAAAATCCGATCCGAAGTTTAAAGTCAATTATGATAAAAATACAGTACCGGACGTAGTTGGGAAAAACGGTTCAAGTGTAATTCCTGCATTGGAAAATTTAGGATTGGATGTAAGATATACCGGAATCGGAAAAGTAAAAGCAC
>CAZKOC010000105.1:4972-7375 GCA_964554275.1 uncultured Weeksellaceae bacterium | reverse complement strand
ACCATTTCGAAGTGCGTTTGCGTACATACAACGGGCAAATATTAACTGCATATTTCGAAGGGAGATTACAATACTAAATATCGTCGAAATCTACATCAGTGAAAGATTCGGTACCGCTTTTGCTTTCCGGATCAGAATCGGTTGAAGGATTCTCAAAATTTTTCTGATGACGCTCAGAAATAACTTCTTCCCCTTTTTCTTTCACGACAAATTCGGTTATTTCATCTAAGATTTCACAAAACTTACCAAAATCTTCTTTGTAAAGGTAGATTTTGTGTTTTTTGTAGAAGAAAGAACCGTCTTCGTTTGTATTCTTTTTACTTTCAGTTACGGTGAGGTAGTAGTCTCCGGCACGGGTTTCCCTCACATCAAAAAAATAAGTCCTGCGTCCTGCTCTCAACACTTTAGAATAGATGCCATCATCATCTACCCTGTCAAAGTTTTCATTTTCGCTCATCATGTATTTATTAAGAAGTGTTAATACTTTGCTAACAAATCTATAAAAAATTCCCTAAATGGCAACCTTATGAAATAAACTTTTTGATTTATATCAAATGCTGGATTGATTAATCTTGTTCAATCAACTGTTTCTGAACAAGTGAGAAATAAGCCCCTTCTTTGGCGACAAGTTCCGAATGGATGCCAAATTCTACAATTTCTCCCTTATCCAGGACCAAAATATAATCGGCATTTTTAGCTGAAGATATACGATGCGTGATTATGATAGTCGTTTTTTGATTGATTTCACTTTGCAGATTTTGAAGAATTTCTTCTTCTGTCTCCGTATCAACAGCAGATAAACTATCATCAAACACCAGAATTTCGGGTTCTTTGATAAGTGCCCGGGCAATGGAAATTCTTTGTTTTTGACCGCCGGAAAGAGTAACGCCCCGCTCACCTAAAATGGTTTTATATTGCTCTTTAAATCCAGCGATGTTATTATGGACAGCTGCTTTTTTTGCATATTTTTCAGCTTTTTCCAGTTCCCTTTCCTCATCATTTATCCCAAACAAAATATTACTTTCAATCGTATCGGAAAACAAAAAAGCTTCCTGCGGAACAAATCCGATTGCATCCCGTAAAGAATTCAGATTCAAATTTTCATATGGAATATCATCAACTAGAATATCTCCGGAGGTAGGTTGAAGCAATCGCGCCAATAACAAAGCAATTGTCGATTTCCCTGAACCGGTTCTACCCATAATTGCCAAAGATTTCCCTTTTTCTATGGTAAATGAAATATTTTTTAGCGCTTCGATTCCTGTATTTTCATAGGTGTAACTCACATTTCTGAATTCAATTTTTCCCTGAACAGGAGTATGCTTTTCAATCAAGTTTTCTATTTCGGGTTTTTGTTTCAGGAATTCATTGATCCGGGCCATGGAAGCCTCAGCGCGCTGAACCAGCATAGTTACCCAACCTAAAGCAGTAAAAGGCCAGATCAGCATATTCAGATACATGAAATATTGCGCAACGACACCGATGCTCAATTTCCCTTCATAATAACGAACTCCACCCATATATAAAATGAGTAAATTACTAACCCCTACGATCAAAATCATCAAAGGGCCAAAATAAGCTTCGGTTTGTGCAAGCGACAGAGCTCTTTTCTCATATTCAACAGCTTCTTTTTCGTAATTTTCCTCTGTTGTGTTTTCCGTATTAAATGATTTTATAACTCTGATCCCCGAAAAAGTGTCCTGGACAATAGAAGAAATATGAGATTGTTGTTGTTGTACAGATTTACTCTTTTTGTTAATGGTGGAAGCAACTTTATAAATCAGAAATGAAAGAATGGGCAATGGCCCCAAAGTATAAAGCGTCAGCTTCCAATCAATGTCGATCATAAATACCAAAAGAATGGTGGCGGTCGAAATTAAGTTAATGGGATACATGATTCCGGGACCAAGATACATCCTTACAAAAGCTACATCTTCAGTGATGCGGTTCATTAAATCCCCCGTTTTGTTTTTTTTGTAGAATGAGAGCGAAAGTTTTTGGTAATGGTTGTAAATGTCATTTTTCAGATCATATTCTATATGTCTTGACGTGGCAATAATCATCAAACGAACTCCCACCGTCAATAATCCTGAAACTACTTTCAGTCCGATGAACATCAGCGCGGCATAAAGCAAACCACGTTTTACGATGGTCATGTCTTTTACTTCTCCTGAGTTGAATCCTGTCAGAATTTTTTCAATATCATTAATAGCCTTTCCAACGAAATCAATTGAATATATAGATATGAAATTGGAAAGTATGATCAGTCCAAAGCCCGCCAGGAGTTTCCACTTATATTTCCAAAGATATTTATTTAAAGATTGAAGGGATTTCACAGTGCAAAGTTACTGCTTTTTGTTTACCTTTGCCGTCGCGTTGGGTAGAATTAACTTATTTTGAAAT
>CAZKOC010000105.1:0-4872 GCA_964554275.1 uncultured Weeksellaceae bacterium | reverse complement strand
CTGCTTTTTGTTTACCTTTGCCGTCGCGTTGGGTAGAATTAACTTATTTTGAAATTATGCTTGGGAGAAGACAACTTCGTGAAAAAGCAATGCAGGCCATCTATGCATGGAAAAGCTCAGGTGCAGATTCTGACCAGAGAGCAATTGAAAAAAATATGCTCAGGGGAGTTGACCAAATCTATGATTTGTATATCTATTTGTTGAATCTTCTCAACTTTCAGAAAACAATAGCCGAACATAAAATGGAACTGGCTAAAAACAAAAACTTTCCGACCGAACATGATCTGAACCCGAAGCTGAAATTTATTTCCAATGAAATTTTCAGAATCCTGGATGAAAATGAAGAATTGAATGCCTACACTTCCAAAAACAAACAATTGACCTGGGATTTGATGGATACCTACCCAAATTCAATTTACAAGGAAATTATCACAAGCGAAGAATATATGAGTTACATGAATGACCCGTCTCATGGTTTTAACGAGGACAGGGAATTCATGATGACAATTTACGAAAATTACATTGCGCCAAATGAAAGTTTACATGAATGGCTGGAAGAGCAAAATATACACTGGGCAGATGATTTGTACATTGCCAATTCTATGGTGATGACAACCTTAAAATCTTTTACACCAAAAAGTTCAGGAAAAATCAAATTGTTCAAAGTTTACAAAGATGAGGATGACAGGGAGTTTGTGATTGATTTGTTTCGCAAAACAATCCGATATGATGAAGAAACCCGTCAAAATATAGAAGAAAAAGCCAAAAACTGGGAGCTTGACAGGATTGCTATGCTCGATCTGATTCTTTTACAAATGGCGTTGACCGAATTCAAATACTTTCATGGCATTCCGCCAAAAGCAACGATGAATGAATATATAGAGCTTTCTAAAGTCTATTCCACAGAAAAAAGTAAAATTTTTGTAAATGGGATTCTTGACCGTTCTATGAAGGATATGAAATCCATCTAAAATTTAAACTTATTTTACTAAATTTGTAACTTATAAAAAATTACAAATGAAATGCCTTTGGCATTCCGTCTGATAATTGAAAAACAATAAAAAGAATAAACAGATGAAAAACACATTATTAGGAATGAGCATGGTTGCCTTATTTGCAATTGTTTCATGCGACAAAGAAAAACCGTCAAGCCTTTATACAGATGCAGAAAAAGAAGCGCAAGCTGGTTCGATAGTGGACCCTGCAACTGCACCTAAATTAGAATTCGAACACAAAACTTACGACTTTGGTGATATACCCGCCGGCGCGAAAGTGGAGCACTATTTCAAATTCACAAATACAGGAAAATCTCCATTGATTATAAAGGATGGAAAAGGATCTTGTGGCTGTACAGTTCCTGAATTCCCGAAAGAGCCAATTGCCGCGGGAGCTACGGATTCTATAAAAGTTTCTTTTGATGCGGGTAAATTCCAGGGAAAACAAAGCAAAACAGTGACTTTAACTACAAATACCGTAGCAGGTAAAGAAGAACTAAATATCACGGCGAATATTCCTACAGGTGAACAACAATCGACTAAACAGGCGACTGCCAGTCCTCTGAGTGTTCAATAATTACGAATAATAAATTTAACAATTATAATTTTTACAAATGGGAGGAGACCAGGGAATGTCAACGATGTTAATGTTAGGAGGAATGATCCTGATATTCTATTTTTTTATGATTCGTCCGCAAATGCGCCGTCAGAAACAGGAAAAAAAATATCAGGAAGAGCTTAAAAGAGGAGACTGGGTAGTAACTACGTCTGGTATCCACGGAAAAGTATTTGAACTAAACGCAGATACTGTTGTATTGGAAACCGGTGCAGGCAAAGTAAAATTTGAACGTTCTGCCATTTCAAAAGAATTAAGTTCAGCCCGTTATTCTTCGGGATTAGAGAAAAAAGATTAAACATATCTTTAAATAAGTAAATTTGTAAGCCGGAGTTTTTGTACTTCGGCTTTTTTTGATGAAAAATCATAAACCGAACATGAAAATAGTCGGACTAACTGGAGGAATAGGATCAGGTAAAAGTACCATTGCCAACTGGTTTTTGGAAAAACAAATTCCTGTTTATAATTCTGATTTGAAAGCCAGACGACTCATGAATGAAAGCCCGGAAATTCGTGAAAGACTAATCCGGCTTTTTGGTGAAGAGGCTTATGTCAATGATGAATTGAACCGAAAATTTATTTCATCTCAGGTATTTGACAATAAAGGTTTATTGGAAGAATTAAACCAAATCGTCCATCCTGCGGTATTTGAAGATTTTAGAAACTGGGTACAGAACCAATCCGCTCCCTTTGTGGTGAAAGAAGCTGCAATTTTATTTGAGAGTGGCTCTTACCAGGATTGCGATTATGTGATTTCAGTTGTGGCAAATGAAGAACTTCGAATCCAAAGAGTGATCCAGCGTGACGGAATTTCAAGTGAACAGGTGCTGGATAGAATTCAACACCAATGGACAGACGAGCTTAGGATTGTAAATTCAGATTTCATCATCAGGAATAATTCAGATTTAGAAAAATTAAAAGAAGAATTTGAAGATGTTTACAATAAACTGTTAAAGAAATCAGCATCGAGTTAAATGCGTGTTAATCGTAATTTTAACCTTTGGCAAAATGTTAAATTTGTAAAAATCCACCATGTGGCATACATAATAAAAACATGAAAAAAGGATTCAACAAGATATTGATTGTATTGATGAGCATAGCCCTCATCGGGCTGGTGATCATCCAGATGTATTGGTCAAAAAAAGTATTTACGTCTCATACCGAAGAATTTAACGGAAGGGTTTACCAGGCATTGAATGCAACTGTAGATAAAATAAATCAGGAAGAACTTCAGGGATATTATCAAAAATTCGAAAACGTCCACAGTGATCTTAAAGGTTCCACAGATAAACCGCAGGTAATGTCATCTCAGATGATTCAGGATTCTGCGGGAACTACCTACCTCTATCTTACGCGCTATGTTTTGGAAAGATCGGCAATACCACTTTCAGATGAGTATAACGACAGCTTGACACGGGCAAATTTATATTCTCAGGAAAAAATCGTCAAAATTGAGAAAGATTCCGGCGCAAACATCATCCATAATTTCAGTTTAAACACAGAAGAAAGCTTCAAGAATTCAACTTATACGATTGAACGTCTGGCACGCTTAGATGCAGGCAACCGTCCGATAGACAAAAGGGTTGGTATAGAATTCATTGATTCCATATTCGTAAAAGAACTTCGGGTAAGAGGCGTACAGTCACACCCGCAGCTCGCATTGTTAAAATCAGATTCTACACTTACCCGGGTTGCGACAAAAGAATTTGATTTAAGTGATAAGGAATACACAATTCCGATTTTTTATGACAAAGATGATAAGCCGCAATATCTGATTACCACTTATTTTCCTGATAAACAATTGTCAATTTTAGGTCCTATTATCCCGATTGTCATGTTGACTATCATTTTTACGTTGATTATCGTATCCGTATTTTCCCTGGCTATTTATTATATGCAGCATCAGCGAAAAATATCCGAAGTCAAGACGGATTTCATTAACAATATGACCCATGAATTTAAAACACCTATTGCTACCATAAATATCGCTTCAGATGCATTGAAAAATGAGAAAATAATCAATGACAATGACAAAATAAGGTATTACGCGGATCTCATAAAACAGGAGAACAAACGCATGAATACCCAGGTGGAAATGGTGCTTAGAATGGCGAAATTGGAACGTAACCAAATGGACATCAATCCGCAGGAAGTTGATGTCAATGACTTGGTAAGGAAAAGCGTTGCCACTATGCGTTTCATTATAGATAATCGGAATGGCACTATTTTTGAAGATTACCAAGCGAGCCGTTCTGTAGTAGAAGGAGACCCTTTTCACCTGGCAAATACGATTAACAATATTTTGGATAATGCAAGGAAGTATTCCAAAGATGATCCGCAAATTTTTGTTAAAACATACAATGATGATAAATTTATCGTTATAGAAGTGGAAGATAAGGGAATCGGAATGTCAAAATCTGTTTTGAAAAAGATATTTGACCAATTCTACCGGGAAGAAACCGGGAATGTGCACAATGTGAAAGGTCATGGTTTAGGCCTTGCATACGTGAGAAAAATAACAGAATTACACAAAGGGCGTGTATATGCGGAAAGCGAGCTTGGAAAAGGAAGTACTTTCTATATAAAATTGCCCGTAAAAAATGACTAAAGTATGAACGATAAACAAAAATTACTTTTGGTAGAAGACGATCCGAGTTTTGGAGCTGTCCTTAAAGATTATCTTGCAATCAACGATTTTGAGGTTACTCATGCCATTGACGGCGAAGATGGGCTTGCCAAATTTAAAAGTGGGGAATATGATTTATGTATTCTCGATGTGATGATGCCCAAAAAAGACGGATTTACTTTAGGCAAAGAAATCAAGGATCTGAGAAGTGAGCAACCTATTATCTTCCTTACTGCAAAAAATATGCGTGAAGATGTACTCAATGGCTATAAAATTGGTGCAGATGATTATATCCTTAAACCATTTGACTCAGAAGTGTTGCTTTATAAAATAAGAGCTGTTTTACAAAGACACTCAGCCGACGAAGAAAAATTTGAACAGGAAGAATTCGAAATCGGAAAATTCAAATTCAACGCGAAACTCAGACAACTACAAATAGGAAGCAAGTCGCACAAACTTTCCCCGAAAGAAAGTGAGTTGCTTAGGCTTCTTGCCGTTTACAGAAATGATTTGATGCCGAGAGAAGTTGCCCTTACACGTATCTGGCATGATGACAATTATTTCACTTCAAGAAGTATGGACGTTTACATTGCCAAATTAAGAAAATACCTGAAAGACGACCCGAATGTAGAAAT
>CAZKOC010000104.1:0-7383 GCA_964554275.1 uncultured Weeksellaceae bacterium | reverse complement strand
ATTATGTTAAAATATACAACACCCAATCAAAAAAACAGGAAAAATCCTATTTTTTTCTCAGGATTTTTCCTGTAAAAGAGACCGGGTTTTTCCTGTTTTTATTTTTTTGATATTTTGATCTTTGTAGTCTTTCTTAAGACTGCTCTCATAGAAAAGGAACCAGGGTTATGATAAATTTAAAGATAAAGTAAGCCTATATGTTTCAAAAGCAAAGCTTAATTTTGTAACAAATTTGAATTTCGACCGACTTACTTCAAAGTCAAATAACAGTATGAAGAATCTTTTTTCATTAATTATAATTCTAAGCGCATACTCACTCATTGCCCAAAATAAATGGACATTGCTGGAATGTGTAAATCATGCCACGGAAAATAATTTAACCATACAGCAAAGCCGGATCAACGAACAGCTCTTCGCTAACGATTTGCAATATGCCAACAACCAATGGCTGCCAACCGCAAGCGGTTATTTTGACAATTCATTGACAATAGGGACCAACCACCCGGCCATAAACAAAGGATACCAGCAATACTCAAATAATTTAGGCGTCAATTCAGCAATCACAATTTACAATGGAGGGTTAGTTCATTTAAATAAAGAAAAATCCGCTTTGGGGGTGGAATCGGGTAAACTCCAGACAGAAAGTGTTATCAACGATATTTCATTATTGGTTGTAAATTATTATCTGAATGTAATGCTCAATCGTGAACTTCTGCAAATTGCAGAAGGAAATCTTGCCGTAACCGAACAGCAGCTGGACCGTGTCCAAAAACAATTCAACGAAGGCGCCATCGCCCGTGCTGATTTGGTGCAGTCAGAAGCCAACGTGGCACAGGAAAAGAAAAGTGTCGCCGACGCTACAATAGAAGTGGAAAGAGCTTTGTTTAACTTAGCTGTTTTATTACAACTTCCGGATTACCGTACTTTCGATGTGGAGGTCATTTCCGTTCCGGACAATCTGCAATTGGGTTTATATGACCTGAACGAAATTCTGGAAACGGCTTACCGTGAACAACCTTCCGTAAAGAAAGCCGAAGTTGATGTGGAGGCTTCCGGAAAAGACATTGAAATTGCCAAAACAGGGCTCAAACCCACCATAACCGGAACTTATAATTTAGGAACTAATTATGCCGATTATTTCAATAAAGGTTTGGCTACAGACGCCTGGATGAGTCAATGGCACGACAACATTACCAATGTATTCGGCGTAAGCGTTCAGATTCCCGTCTTTGAAAAATTCAATAACAAACTCAATATTGAGAAAGCTACCATAAATCAGTCATTGACCCAAAACGCACTCGATTTGGAAAAACAAAACATCAGGGAAAATGTACAGGAAGCTTATTTCAATGTAAATTCGTCCTATCAGGCTTATGAAGCGGCCAAAGAAAGTGTACGTTCAAATGAACTTTCCGCCGATTTTGCACAAAGAAGTTATGATGCCGGTGTTTTGAACATCTATGATCTGAACATCTCAAGAAATAATCTGGTCGTTGCCCGTTCCCAGATGGCCCAGGCAAAATATAATTTCATCTTCCGATTAAAAGTTCTGGATTTCTATGCCGGAAGACCACTTACGGAAGGTTTGAATTGATTTCATAACTTTGCAAAAAGGATTTAATGACAATCTTACATCTTGAAACTTCCACCAAAAATTGTTCGGTTTCCATTTCCCGGAACGGTCAATTACTTTGTCTTTGCGAAGAGTACGATCAGAATTACGGACATTCCGAAAAATTGCATCAGTTCGTAAACTGGGCTTTGGAAGGCGCGGAAATTTCAATGAAAGAATTAGACGCCGTTTGTGTTTCCAAAGGCCCTGGCTCTTACACCGGGCTACGCATCGGAGTTTCTGCCGCAAAAGGATTTTGTTATGGACTTGACATTCCTTTGATTGCCTTAAATTCACTGGAAATTTTGGCTCAAACCCAAATTAACAGTGGTTTTGATCTGACCATCCCGATGATTGATGCCAGGCGAATGGAAGTTTATACCGCTATTTTTGATACAAACGGGAAAAAAATATCCGATATAGAAGCAAAAATTTTAGACGAAAATTCTTTTCAGGAATACGCGGATAAAAAAATTGTATTCATCGGTGATGGCGTGGAAAAAAGCAAAACGATTTTTAATTTACCCAACGCTGAATTCTCAGAAGGAATTCACCCTTCTGCAAAACAAATGATTTATTTGGCAGAAATGAAATTCCAACAAAAAGAATTTGAGGATGTTGCCTACTTTGAGCCTTTTTATTTAAAAGAATTTATGGGCGGAGCAAAGAAGCCGTGATTTATTTTCCGAGAACATCTTTCAGCTCCACTACTTTATAATTTTCATCCAGATCGATGAAATGTTTGAACAAAGCAGTATGACCCGCCCCCATAATCACAACAATTCTATCATCATTTTGTTCCGTTAATTTCTGCATCAATGAATACATACGCAGGTTTCTTTTGTACCAATGAGCGACCAGATCTGCGCCGATAAAATTTTCCGTACTTCCTCCAGGATTGAACAAGGTTATATAGGATCCCAGGTTGAAATCCCTTCTTACCTGCTCATTTTCTTTCAGAATCAATTCGGTCAAAGTATATTTTCCTCTGTCTTCATTATCCATAGCCTCAAATAATTTAATTCTACCGAATATTTCATCCTTAAGGGTTTGCTGATTTGCTTTGTCAATTCCCAACATTAAACTATCAAATGGAAACTCGCCTTCCACATCAACTCCGTAGACCTTTTTCAATTTGCCCTTTTTGGCTATGCGGAAACCAAGCTGAAAAATCTCATTCTCTTTGTAGAAATCATTTTCCGGATATTTTCCCTCCACATATTCAAAATATTTTTCATCCAAATAAAGATTGTATAAACTGTCCAATTGTGCCTGGTTTGTATAATCCCATTCTGTAAATATCTTGTCGGGATTGAACTGCTTTATTTTTTCTGAGACCAATTCAAGCTCTTTCTGAGATTGTTGAGTCATCACATTAAATTTATCTGTTTTTGCTAAATCTGCCCCGGGATTATTAAAATGAAATAAGCCAATCAATAAAACTTCTTTTTGATTCTTAGGCTCCTGACCACTTAAATTTACCGAAAGGATAAAAAGGAAAAATAATATATAATAAGATTTCATAATCGTTTCTTTGTTTCCAAAGACGACTTACCATTATATTTGTTACGCTAATTATTAAAGAATCAAATTTAACTTCATCTAAAAAGCAAGCGTTATGGAATTACCCTGGGCGGAACCCTATAAAATCAAAATGACCGAAGAGATTCAAACCTCGACCCGTGAACAGCGTGAAGTATGGATTGAAAAGGCAGGATACAATTTGTTTAATCTTGCAAGCGAAAACGTTTTTATAGATTTACTGACCGATAGCGGGACGGGGGCAATGTCCGATAAGCAATGGGCGGAAATGATGCTCGGCGATGAAAGTTATGCCGGCTCAAAATCTTTCATGAAATTGAAAGATGTTGTAGAAAATATTTTAGGATTTCCTTACTTTTTACCTACACATCAAGGCAGGGCTGCTGAGAACGTGCTTTTCAGCGCATTGGTAAAAGAAGGAAATGTTGTTCCCGGAAATTCACATTTTGACACCACAAAAGGTCACATTGAATTCCGAAAAGCACATGCAATTGACTGTACAATTGATGAAGCTTTTGACATCAACAATTTACATCCGTTCAAAGGAAATATTGATTTAAACAAATTAGAAGAAGTTTATAAAACATACTCAAAGGAGCAAATTCCGCTTTGTCTCATTACTGTTACCTGCAATTCTTCAGGAGGCCAGCCGGTTTCTATGGAAAACATAAAAGCCGTTAAGTCCTTATCGGACAAATATGGAATTCCTGTATTTTTTGATGCCGCAAGATTTGCCGAAAATGCTTATTTCGTAAAAGAACGTGAAGAAATTTACAAAAACAAATCCATCAAAGAAATTGTAAAAGAAATGTTTTCTTATGGGGACGGATTTACCATGTCCGCAAAAAAAGACGGTTTGGTAAATATCGGTGGACTATTGGGGATGCGCGATGAACAATTATACCGGATCTGTGGTAATTTCGGGATCATCTATGAAGGTTATTTAACTTACGGTGGATTGGCCGGAAGAGATTTGGGCGCATTGGCGCAAGGATTGATGGAATCAACCGAGCACCCGTATTTACAGGCCAGAATCAATCAGGTAGAATATTTAGGAAATAAATTGATGGAATTCGGAATTCCTGTTCAAAAACCTATTGGCGGTCACGCGGTCTTTGTAGACGCGCTGAATTTCCTGCCCAATGTTCCGAGAGAGGAATATCCGGCACAAACTTTAGCAGTCGAATTATATAAAGAAGCCGGGATTCGTGGTGTGGAGATCGGAACATTACTTGCAGACCGTGATCCCGAAACACGATTGGACCGTTTTCCGAAATTGGAATTATTGCGTCTGGCAATTCCGAGAAGAACTTATTCTTACAATCATATGGATTATGTTGCTGTTGCGCTGAAAAATATATATGATCGGAGAAATGAAATCACATCAGGATTGGAAATCGTTTGGGAATCCGATATTTTGAGGCATTTTACCGTTCAGCTGAAAAAGAAATAAGCAATAACATATTTAAATGTAAGTTTTTTGAAACTGTTTTTTAGAATTCAATCAAAATCTAACTTCTAATTTCTAACTTTGTGGATAATGTTGGTAAACAATTACATTAGTAAAGATTTCATTCCTCCTAATATGAATTCCCCGATCAGTTCTGCGGTGGATTTGTTAGGAGATTTTAATCTTACACATATTCCGGTTTTTGAAGGATTGAATTTCATAGGAAACATTTCCAAAGAAACATTGGAAGAATCTTTAACAGACGGAAAACTTACAGAAATTAAAGATTATGCCGAGTATTTTTATATAACGGAAAACGCCTCCTTATTTGATGCGATTCAGAAATTCCACAACCATTCCACCAATATCTTACCGGTTATTAATGAAGAAAAACATTATTTAGGTTTTTTGATGATGGAAGATGTGATTTCCGCGCTCTCCACCATGCCTTTCATTATAGAACCCGGCGCTATTATGATGGTTGAAATTTCACAAAAGCAGTTTTCAATCAGCGAAGTTTCTAAAATTGTGGAAAGTAACAATGCAAGAATCGTGGGGCTTTTTGTGACAGCTTATGAGGACGACAGAGTTCAGATTACGATTAAGTTAATTTCTGAAAATTTAGCTTCGGTGAGTGAAACTTTTGAGCGTTTCGGCTACAGCGTTGTCCACAAATTTTTCAGTGACGAAAAAGAAGATATGATGCGTGACAGATTTGAACAGTTAATGAAATACCTTGATATTTAATTTATGAAATGAAGCATAAAATCATTAGTAATTTCTATCAGTTTTTATGCGTAATCCCATCTGACAATTGAAAAGAAATAAAAAAAACAAACAGATGAAAGTAGCAGTTTATGGTTTGAAAGCGGGTGAAGAACAAAAAGAATTTTTTGATTCTTTCTTTCCTGAGCTGTACAAAAGAAATATTGAGTTAATTATAGAAAAAGACTTTTTGGCTGTTTTGAAACCAATTGTTTCTTTTGATTTTGAAAACATTAAAATCTTTTCTACTTATGACGATTTACCCAAAGAAACAGACTTGATGTTTACATTTGGCGGAGACGGGACCATATTGGAAGCCGCCACCATCATCAAAGACAAAATGATCCCGGTGGTCGGGGTAAATACAGGACGTTTGGGGTTTTTAGCGACAATTAATGTCGAATCCCTCTTTGAAAGCTTAGATGATATCCTTTCCGGAAACTACAACATCAGCCAGCGTTCGTTGATCTCTGTAGAAAGTAACAGTGATAAAATTGAAAATAATTTTGCGCTCAATGAAATAACTGTAACCCGGAGAGAAACGACGAGCATGATTACGGTAAGAACCAAAATGAATGGCGAGTTTCTGAATTCTTTTTGGGCGGACGGATTAATCATTTCTACACCTACAGGCTCTACCGGTTATTCGCTAAGTTGCGGTGGCCCTATTGTACATCCTGAAAATAATACTTTCATCATAACCCCGATTGCCCCTCACAATCTGAACGTAAGACCTTTTATAATTTCCGACGATTCTGTGCTAGATTTAAATATAGAAAGCCGGGTGGGAGAATATTTTTTATCCCTGGATTCGAGAAATAAACCGCTTTCAACCAATGTTGAATTGAAAATCAGAAAAGCCGGATTCTCCATACTCATAGTTGAACCGAAAGATAAATCTTACCTCATAACGCTTCGTGAAAAACTGCTTTGGGGTTCAGACAAAAGGAATTAAACAAATACTTATTTTTTCTTAATTTTTGTTAAAGCATATCCCTAGCTGCTATATTTGTTTATATTTGTCGCTTAATAGAAAAAATGTGCAACATTTTTGTGTTTTTCACGTTGAATTCTTTGCACATACATTTCTTAAAAATATGAAGAATCTACTTATTGTTATTTTAGGACTCTCTTTTTCAGTAGCAATCGCTCAACGGCACGAGATTGGTGTTTTCGGAGGAGGAGCAAATGTTATTGGGGATATCGGAAGGAGTAACTACATAAACCCAATGCCTGTATCATATAATTCAAGTAAAATTATAGATAAACTTCCCATAGCATTGGGGGTCATCTACAGATTCAATTTTAATCCTCATATGGGAGTTAGATTTAACGGCATATATGGAAAAGTAATCGGAAATGATGCCCTTGCGCCCGAAACTTATAAAAAACAAAGAGGATACGCTTATAAAAATAACATCATAGAAGGTTCTTTGGTTTTCGAATACAATTTTTTTGATATCAACAATGAAAATGCTGCCAAACACTCTCCTTACATCTTTGCAGGGATCGGGGCTTTTATGTTTGATAAAAATCTTTATACAATTACACATACCTTTGCGAGAGACATAAATGGTGTATTATTGGACCCGCCAAGTATAAATACTGAGGTTTCCACAAAAACAGAAAAAGAAACAAGCTTTGGTTTTCCTTTTGGCGCCGGTTACAAAATGAAAGTAAAGCATAACTGGGTAATTTCAGCTGAAGTAGGCTTTCGCTATACAAGAACTGACAATTTAGATCATAGCTTCGCAAGTTACGGTGACTTTACGTTTATCACTGAACCGGGATTAAACCAACCTCCGTTTGATCTCGAAATTGGACAGAGAGACCTTAACGCCATAGAATCCCGCCAGGTCGGAAACACCTCAAACTATGACTGGTATGTATTTACAGGACTTACCTTAACCTATACATTCGGAAGACCTCCGTGTTATTGTGATTAAACATTAATGGATAAATTTCTTTTAGATAACATAGACCCCTCTTCTATCCCTCAGCACGTTGCCATCAT
>CAZKOC010000103.1:1299-7472 GCA_964554275.1 uncultured Weeksellaceae bacterium | reverse complement strand
TCATAATTTGACTGACAATTCATAAATTTTCTCCCAGTTTTTTCCGGTAACAAGGATATTGTCATTGTTAGAAGCTATTCCGTTTAGTACATCATCTGCCCCCTTTGTTTCGGATAAAGGCGTTAAATCATAATGTTTTTCTACAGCACCTGATTCGGGATTGATAACTAAAATATAATTGGTTTGCCATACATTGGCATAAATTTTATTTTGAATGAATTCCAATTCGTTGAGATTGGTATAAATCGAAACATAGCCGGCAACCTGTATTTTTCTTTGCAGGTTAAATTGTTCATCAAAAAAGAAAATGTTTTGGGTTCCGTCTGAAACGATTAACCCCCTGCCATCGGAAGTCATCCCCCAGCCTTCCCTTACCACATCGGGTAATTTCAGCGTTTCAATTAATTCCAATGTATTTTCATCATAAACAAAAACTTTCCTTTGACGGTAAGTCAATTGATAAATTTTTTTGTTGAATAAGGCAATTCCCTCTGAAAATATATCTTTCTCCTGGCGTACCTCCTGTAAATAATTGGTTGAGCCCAAAGCATAATTCACCAATTTGGATTTCCCATGCTGTCCGGCACTTTCATAAATTCTGTTGTTGTGGAAGAAAAAACCTTCGGTGAAAAGTTCGGTCGGATGAGGGTATTCTTTCACTACCTGAAACTCTACAGGCATTTCTTTGAAAGAATTCAAAACGGGAACAATGGTCTCTCCCCAAATAAAATCATCTCCTATATGGACTTTTATTTGCAGTTTATTTAAGCCGAGCATTGAATTAGTGGAGTCTAATTGGGTGTTATTTTTAAAAGTAACTCCATTTAAAGTTAATGAAACCGAATCTATTTTATCTGAATTGGCATTGAATTCTATATTTAGGGTCTCTCCCGAATGAATCGGTTTTTCTTTGAATTCGTAAAAATTAGATTTTAATTCCGACAATGAACTTATTTCATTTTTACAGGAAACCAACACCATCAAAACAAATAATGTAAAAATCGTTTTTTTCATATTTAATTTTCATCTGATTCCCAACCCTCTACCCATTTAGCTAAAACTTCAACCCAAGGATCAGAATCGTTCAAACAAGCCAGATACTTATATTTTTCACCTCCACTTTCCAGGAAGAGTTCTTCGTAGCCCATTGCAATTTCCTCAAGTGTTTCCAAACAATCCGCCACAAACGCCGGAGCCACAACGGCAATGTTTTTCACACCTTCTTCCGGAAAGTCTTTCAAAACAAAGTCGGTATAAGGTTTTATCCAGGGATCTTTCCCCAGCCTCGATTGGAAAGAAACAAAGACTTTATCTTCAGGCAGGCCTAATTCCTGACGAATCAATTCGGTGGTTTCATAACATTGATCCCTGTAGGTTTTTATTTTAAGTTCAGGGTGTTTTTTTCCTTTTTCGACTGCTTTTTGGTCGTGGCGCTCCGGAATTCCATGATAGGAAAACAACAATTTATCGAAATTTTCAGGTAATTGCTCCCGGACCCGGTCGGCCAGGACTTTTACATAATCTGGGCGATTGTAAAATGAATTCAGAAACGTCAGATTCATATCCTTGAAGTATTTCTGCCGGATTTCATTTGTTTTCAAAACCACGGTTTCGGTAGAACTCATGGTATATTGCGGATAAAGCGGAATGACCAAAACTTCAGTTACACCTTTGTTATGCAATTCCTGTAATGCACTTTTGACGGATGGACTTTGGTAACGCATCCCCAAAGCAACCGGGACATCTAGTTTTTGTTGTAATTTTTGTCGCAATCTTTTGGAAAGGATAATCAACGGAGAACCTTCGTCCCACCATATTTTTTTATATGCCTCTGCAGAAGCCGCCGGACGCTTAGGTAAAATCGCGCATTCCACTACAAATTTCCGAACCAGATAAGGCGTATCCAATACCAAAGGGTCCATCAGAAATTCCCGTAAATATTTTTTTACATCCTGTACATCGGTTGAGTCGGGCGAACCCAGATTGATCAACAATACTCCTTTTTTCTTCATCCGGATAATTTGTTGCAAAAGTACGGGAACTTGCACAAAGCAACCAAACAACCTGAAGATAGAATTTGTATCTTTGTATAAAGATTAAGTTGATTCAAAAATGCTTACACAAAGCCAAATAGACATTATCATAAAAACCATGAAGCCATTTAACCCTACAAAAATTGGGATTTTTGGTTCTGTAGCACGAAATGAAGCTACTGAAGATAGTGATATTGATATTTTGTATTCTTTTCAAAATACCATTGGGTTATTTAAACTTATTGGGCTTAAACAAGAATTGGAAAATCAGTTGAAAATAAAGGTCGATTTAGTTTCGGAAAAATATATTAATCCTAAATTAAAAGCTTACATTTTAAATGATTTAAAAATTATCTATGGAAGTTGATAAGAATTTATTTAGACTGACACATATTTCAGAATGCATTGAAAAAATAGAAACTATAACCTCGCTTCTTCAAACTTTCAATAGGTTTGAAAACCAGTGGATTGAAAGAGATGCTATGATTAGAAATTTCGAAATTATTGGTGAGGCATCAAATCATATTTCAGACGATTTGAAAGAAAAGTATCCTGATATAGCTTGGAACGAAATGAAGGGAATGAGAAATTTTATCACTCATGAATATTTCGGGCTTCAATTGGACTCTATTTGGGACACAGCTATAAATGATATCCCGGTTTTAAAAGAACAAATTCATAAAATCATTCAGACTTTTAATTAAATGTCAGACTTACTCAATCCTGAAAAAGAAAATTTTTCAGAAGAAGAATTAAAAATAGAAGAACAATTCCGCCCGCAAAGTTTCAATGACTTTACAGGACAAATGCACATACTTGATAATCTTGAAATTTTTGTAAAAGCCGCAAAGCTTCGCGCAGAAGCTTTGGATCATGTTTTGCTTCACGGCCCCCCGGGATTGGGGAAAACGACTTTGGCGCACATTATCGCCAACGAATTGGGTGTTGGAATCAAAATTACTTCCGGGCCTGTTTTAGACAAACCGGGTGATCTGGCAGGATTGCTGACGAACCTGGAAGAAAATGATGTGCTTTTCATTGATGAAATCCACCGGATGTCACCTGTGATTGAGGAATATCTGTATTCCGCAATGGAAGATTACAAGATCGACATTATGATTGAATCCGGACCCAACGCACGCTCGGTACAAATCGGACTGAATCCTTTTACATTAATTGGCGCGACGACACGTTCAGGGCTGTTGACCGCACCATTACGTGCAAGATTTGGAATCAATTTCCGGTTTGAATATTACCATCAGGAATTGTTGAGTACCATTATACAACGAAGTTCAAGAATCCTCGGAACAGACATTCACGAAGAAGCTGCAATCGAAATTGCCGGAAGAAGCCGGGGTACCCCAAGGATTGCCAACGCCCTGCTTAGAAGAACCCGGGATTTTGCTCAAATCAAAGGGACGGGAAAAATTGATAAAAAAATAGCGGAATTCAGCTTGCATGCACTTAAAGTTGACCAAAACGGACTAGATGAAATGGACAACAAGATCCTTTTGACCATCATCGATAAATTCAAAGGAGGCCCTGTCGGGATTTCTACGATTGCGACTGCGGTTGCGGAAAACATCGGAACATTGGAAGAGGTTTATGAGCCGTATCTAATTCAGGAAGGATATCTGATGCGTACACCTCGTGGACGCGAAGCTACCGAAAAAGCATACCAGCACTTAGGGAAAATTAAATCCAGTAAGCAAAATGGATTATTTGATTAGGTTATCAGAATTGTCAATGATTTCCGTCAACTTGTCAGTTTTTTAATCTTAACCGTTTCAAAATGGCACATTTAACTGTCATAGTGGGCTTATCAAACTATTGGCACATTTTTCGACAATAATCAAAGCAAATATTGTGTAACATAAAAAAGTTAAAATATGTCAGAAATTACAATTAAACCATTGGCAGATCGTGTGGTAGTTGAGCCGGCGGCTGCAGAAACCCAGACAGCTTCAGGAATCATCATCCCTGATACTGCCAAAGAAAAACCACAACAAGGAACAATTGTAGCTGTTGGTGGAGGCAAAGTTGACGAACCTATGACCGTAAAAATTGGAGATAAGGTTCTTTATGGGAAATATTCCGGAACGGAATTGAAATGGGAAGGTAAGGATTACTTAATTATGAGAGAATCCGATATTTTGGCAATCGTTTAAATTTAGTTTCAAGTTTCAGGTTTAAAGTTACAAGTTGATTTTGACCCGGAACAAAATTCAATTAAAAAATAATAATAAATATCGTTTTAGCTTTCAGAATGTTTTTCAACATGAAACCTGAAACGTCAAACTTTAAACAAATTAAGAAAAATGGCAAAAGATATTAAATTCGACGTTGAATCAAGAGACGCTTTAAAAAGAGGCGTAGATGCATTGGCAAATGCAGTAAAAGTAACCTTAGGTCCAAAAGGTAGAAATGTAGTTTTGGAAAAATCATTCGGTGCGCCGCACGTAACCAAAGATGGAGTTTCTGTAGCAAAAGAAATCGAATTGGCTGACCCGATCGAAAATTTAGGTGCTCAAATGGTAAAAGAAGTTGCATCTAAAACCAATGATGTTGCCGGAGACGGAACAACAACTGCAACGGTTTTGGCTCAGGCAATCGTTCGTGAAGGACTGAAAAATGTGGCTGCCGGAGCAAACCCAATGGATTTGAAACGCGGAATCGATAAAGCGGTTTCTGCAGTTGTTGCTAATTTGAAAGAGCAATCTCAGGAAGTAGGCGACAGTTCAGATAAAATCAAACAAGTAGCATCAATTTCTGCCAATAACGATGAAACAATCGGTTCATTAATCGCTGAAGCATTTGCAAAAGTCGGAAAAGAAGGAGTAATCACAGTTGAAGAGGCTAAAGGAACTGACACAACAGTTGATGTTGTAGAAGGAATGCAATTCGACAGGGGTTACCAATCTCCTTATTTTGTGACTAATCCTGACAAGATGATAGCGGAACTGGAAAACCCTTACATTTTATTATACGATAAAAAGATTTCAAATCTACAAGATATCCTTCCGGTTTTGGAACCTGTTGCACAATCAGGGCGTCCGTTGTTAATTATTTCAGAAGAAGTAGAAGGGCAGGCTTTGGCAACATTAGTTGTAAACCGATTGAGAGGTTCTTTGAAAATTGCAGCGGTAAAAGCTCCCGGATTTGGAGACAGAAGAAAAGCTATGTTGGAAGACATCGCAATTTTAACAGGAGGTACAGTAATTTCAGAAGAAAGAGGTTATTCTTTGGAAAATGCAACACTGGATATGCTGGGAACTGCTGAGAAAGTTCAGATTGACAAAGACAATACAACAATCGTAAACGGAGCGGGTGACGAAGGTCAGATCAAAGCACGTGTAAATGAAATCAAAGCACAAATAGATTCTACCACTTCGGATTATGACAAAGAAAAATTACAGGAACGTTTGGCAAAACTGGCCGGAGGTGTGGCTGTGCTTTATGTAGGTGCTGCTTCTGAAGTAGAAATGAAAGAGAAAAAAGACAGAATTGACGATGCGCTTCATGCAACAAGAGCTGCTGTGGAAGAAGGAATTGTTCCGGGTGGAGGGGTTGCTTACGTAAGAGCTTTGACTTCTTTAGAAAATTTAAAGGGAGAAAACGCAGACGAAACAACCGGTGTTAATATTATTCGCAGAGCGATTGAAGAACCTTTGCGTCAAATTGTTATCAATGCAGGTGGTGAAGGCTCAGTAGTTGTAGCAAAAGTAAAAGAAGGAAAAGCAGATTTCGGATACAATGCGAAAAATGATGTATACGAAAATATGTACGAAGCGGGAATCATTGATCCTACTAAAGTTACACGAGTAGCGTTAGAAAACGCGGCTTCCGTTTCCGGAATGTTGATTACAACAGAAGCGGTGATTACCGAAATCAAAAAAGATGAACCGGCAATGCCTCCGATGGGTGGTGGAATGCCGGGAATGATGTAATAAACTTCGATAGCTGAAGTTTCCGAAGCAGAGAAGTCTTCAAAATAAGAGCGGGCAGAAATGTCCGCTTTTTTGTTTTTAGATAATCCTTAAATTCGTACAATGAGAAGGCATTTAAAATTTCTTGCAATAGCATTAGTTGCTCTTTTTCTGATTGTACCGGTTATTATTATCTGCTCAATCTTGGGATTTG
>CAZKOC010000103.1:0-1199 GCA_964554275.1 uncultured Weeksellaceae bacterium | reverse complement strand
GTTGCTCTTTTTCTGATTGTACCGGTTATTATTATCTGCTCAATCTTGGGATTTGATCCTTTTTCCGCAACCAAATCTTCAACTCCTGATTACATTATGGGGATTTGGATGATAATTGCTCCTCTTTTGTCATTAATTTTTGCAGTTGTCTCTATGCGAATTAAGAAAACATTTTTGGGAATAATTCTAATTCTGTTTAATTTGATATTATTGGGAACGGCTTTGTTTGTTATAATCAGCTATAAAATATAAAAGCCCGCTTTTTTTGCCTGATTTCAAATCAAGTTTAAATATCCCATATCCGGGACATAAAATCATAAATAAAATCATAGGTAAGATTGGGCGCTTCCAAATGTGCCATGTGCCCTGTCTCTATTTCCGTAACCAATATGTTTGATTTTTCAGGAATAATTCTTTTTAAATCTTTGGGATTCACAGCCTGGTCATATTTCCCGATTACAACCCCGATGGGATTATCGAATTTCCGCAGAATATTTGTTCTGTCGGGACGCAAACGCATTCCTTTCAATGCAGCGGTAACCCCTTCAAGTGGTGTTTCTTTAGCCAGTTGTTTTGCAAATTTCACTTCTTCTTTCAAATTCTCAAGATTCTTCTGAGCAAAAAGTGATGGAATGCTTACTTTGATCATTGTATCTAAATTCTTCCGTGCCGCTTCTATTGCTTTAAGCCGCTGTTCTTTCTTTTCTTCAGAATCAGGCAAAGAAGTAGAATTAAGTAAAATCATACCTTTTAACTTTTCAGGAAAAAGTTCCGCGAAAGCAAGCGCAGAATAACCTCCCATGGAATGTCCGACAATTACGGCTTTTTTAATCTGCAATTCCACAAAAACTTCATTTACTTTTTCAGCAATAAGTTCCATGGTATGGACTTCCCCATAAACCTTTGATTTACCATGGCCGGGCAAATCAATTGCAATTACTTTATAAAATTTTGACAACTCAGCGGTTATAGATTGCCACATTTTCAGGTTTTCCAAATATCCGTGGAGTAAAACCAGTGGATGTCCTTCCCCTTTTACTTCATAGTATAGCATGTCTTCTGTTAATAATTTTCATTGTAAATTTACACAAAGATTTTAATGTGGTTTTTCGTGTCGTCGGTTTAAGTTTTTTGTGCTGGGTTCTCATCGGTTGTAAATTAGAACCCAATACCCCGGTTATCAAACCAACTGATTTCGA
>CAZKOC010000102.1:0-7541 GCA_964554275.1 uncultured Weeksellaceae bacterium | reverse complement strand
GCGGAAAAAGAGATAGATGACATTTTACTTACTCGTTATGCCTGTTATTTAATTGCACAAAATGGTGATAGCCGAAAACAGGAAATTGCGTTTGCTCAAAACTATTTTGCGGTACAAACCCGTAGAGCGGAGTTGATTGAGCAACGGCTTTTGGAATATGAACGGGTAAAAGCCAGAGAAAAACTAAGCCAAACCGAAAAACAACTTTCCGGTATTCTATACGAACGAGGCGTGGACAGTCAGGGATTTGCGATTATCAGAAGCAAGGGCGACCAGGCTTTGTTTAGGCTGAATACGCAAACGCTGAAAAAGAAAATGGGTGTTCCTGCAAGCAGACCGGTAGCAGATTTTCTCCCGACCATCAGTATAAAAGCCAAAGACTTAGCCGCTGAAATGACCGGCTTGAATGTGCAAACTAAAGATTTGAAAGGTCAGAATAAAATTGAGAAGGAACATATAGATAATAATCAGGCAGTTCGGGATATGCTTACCAAACGAGGAATAGTTCCGGAAAACCTGCCACCTGCCGAAGATGTCAAAAAACTGCAACGTAAATTAGATGGTGACGAGAAAAAACTTTTAAAAGGAAATAAAAAAGGGAAATAGGCAAATCCTGAATGTTGATAGCTAAGATAATTTTATGACCGAGATAAAAAAAGAAGATAATAGTGTAGGTAAGGTTCCAAATTTGAGATTTCCGGAGTTTGCTGAGGAGTGGAAAATGAAGATATTGGAGGAAATCGCCACATTTTCAAAAGGGAAAGGAATTTCCAAAAGTGATGTTGAAGAAAACGGTATTACTGAATGTATTAGATATGGTGAACTTTATACGCATTACGGAGAAGTCATCAAAGAAATAAAATCCAAGACTAATGTAGATACATCTACGTTGGTTCTAAGTGAGGAGAATGATGTTATCATCCCGGCTTCAGGAGAAACTACAATTGATATTGCAACGGCTTCTTGTGTTTTAAAATCCGGGGTTGCGTTAGGAGGTGATTTGAATATCATAAAAACGGAGAATAATGGGGTCTTTTTATCCTATTATCTCAACAGTAAAAAGAAAATGGAAATAGCCAATTTAGCCCAAGGTATTTCCGTAGTACATTTATATTCAAGTCAATTAGCTTCCCTTTCCTTAAGTTTACCAAAGCAAGAAGAGCAGAATAAAATTTCCATTTTTTTGGCTTTGCTTGACGAAAGAATTCAAACCCAAACCAAAACAATTAATAACTTAAAAACTCTAAAAAAAGTAACCGCTAAAAGGATATTTTTACGAGAATTAAAGTTTAAAGATGATAATGGAAATGATTATCCAGAATGGGAAGTGAAGAAAATAAAGGATGTTGGTGAATTTTCTGTTGGAGGTGATTTAAATAAATTAAATTATCAAAAAGAAAAATCAGGAAAATATACTTATCCAATTTATGCAAACGGTGATGGCTTCGGGTTATATGGATACGCAACCTCATTTCAATATCCAGAAAATTGTGTTACCGTAAGTGGTAGAGGAAATTTAGGTGTGGCAAATGTTCGATACGAAAAATTTTGTGCGATTGTAAGGCTTATAGTTATTCATCCTCATTTCGATATTCATGCTAAATACTTACAAGAGATTATAAATACCGTAGATTTTGCTATTGAAAGTACGGGAGTTCCTCAATTGACGGTTCCTCAAATTTCAAATTATTCAATTGCTATTCCTTGTTTGGAGGAACAAACCAAAATTGCAAATTTCCTATCATCTATCGACTCAAAAATAGATATTGAAAACCAACTTTTACAAAAACTAGAAGAACAGAAAAAGTTTTTATTAAAACAAATGTTTGTGTAGAAAGCTATACAAACATTTGTTGCAACAGGTATTTCTTCTGATTTTCGAGCTGTGTTAAAATTGCTTTTTCAGTTTGGACTTTTTGGTCAATTTTGGATAAAAAAGAAGCTATTCGTTTTTGTTCCTTTATAGAAGGAAGATTAATTTCAATATCAAAAAAGTCAGAAACTCCTACATTTAAAAGACCGTGATTTCGGGCACCTTCCTGTGCTATCTTCTCGATTTCCGAATTTTGAATGCCTGATTCTAAATATTGCTCCATATAATCAACACTTATAGATTCATTAAACCTAAAGCAAATGTATAACGTTGAAACAATTCCCTTTTCATATCTATTTAGTCTTTTTATAGCTCCCATTGGATAACCATTAGAATAGCTTTTGTTATAAGCAAAGTCATTCTGTCTTAAAAGATAGTATCCCGAAACATCTTTAGCAGAAACAGACTTATTAAAGAAGTCGAGTTGGCTTATTAACCCAAATTGTGCCGATATGGTCAATACATTTTGATTATTCTCTGAGTTTTTTTGCACAATTCTTTGTGAAATATTGCTCAATTTGAATATTTCCCATTCAGGAAATTCATTCCCAAGCTCATCTTTAAGCCTTATTTTTTGTTTGAATATTTGATTGCGAAAATCTTGGATTAAGGTTTCTAATTGTTCAATTGTTTTGTTTTGGGTTAAAATTTTTTGGTCTATCAACGATAAAAAGTCTGCTATCTTCTTTTGCTCGTCAAGACTTGGATAATGTATCAGAATATTTCCCAAATCCGTTGAGTTGATAGCAGGATAACTCGTTCCTGTACATCTTTCAAGAACTTTATCAACGAATCTCTGATTATGCAAATACTGAAAAATGAATCGAGAATTTTGTTCTGTTCTGATTTGTGCATATCCTGTTGATGCTACATATTTCCCTTCTTTATCAAAAAACAAATTATTCTTCTGATATGGTCTAACCATTTGAAATAATACATCATTTTTTGTTAACGCTCTTTGAGCTCTACTCGGTGCTTCGTCTTTTGAAATACTATCTTCTTTTAATAAACGTCCATTAACTACACTTTCTAAATCAATATAGATAAATGAACTCGGTAAACTTTCGCTTTTAGGGTTTATTTCGCACACATCACTCAATCTCCTCATTTTCCACTCATCGTTAAATTCAGAAAATCTAAGATTAGGGATTCTTTTCGTAGAATTTGGAACATCAGGATTACAAATCTCTTTAATGTAGATTGAGGAAATTTTTATCCTCCGATTGAAATACTAACACATTTAATTGCTTTCGGCTTCCTTTGTCATTTTTAATTCTTAATTCAAATAAAATGAACAAAAAACAAATTTCAGAAGTGATTACATTGTGGAAAGCAGACAAAAAGCAATACGTAAAAAAATCAAGTTTCTCGGCTTATACGCTCTTAATCGAAAATCATTTATTACCCACTTTTGGCAATATGCAAAGCATTGAAGAAACCGATGTACAAAGCTTTGTTTTCCAAAAAATAGAAACAGGTTTAAGCCATAAAACCATTAAGGACATTTTAATTGTTCTGAAAATGATTCTCAAATTCGGTGCGAAAAATAAATGGTTGGATTATACACCTTTTGATATTCAGTTCCCAACTGAGCGGGAAAAGCATAACATTGAAGTGCTTACCAAAACCGATCAGAAAAAAATAATGAACTACATCCAGGAACATTTTACGTTTCGAAACCTAGGGGTTTATATCTGCCTAAGTGCCGGTATGCGTATCGGGGAAGTATGTGCGTTAACTTGGGAAGATATTGATACAGATAATGGAGTTATAAGCGTTAATAGAACAATTCAACGCATATATGTGATAGAAGACGGAAACAGAAAAACCGAACTCATTTTGGATACACCAAAAACTAAAAACTCTATTCGTGAAATTCCGATAAGTAAAGACTTATTACGGATATTAAAGCCCTTTAAAAAGATAGTGAATCCTTCATTCTTTGTATTAACCAATGACGCTAAACCAACTGAACCCAGAACTTACAGGAGCTATTATAAAAACCTGATGGCAGTATTGAATATGCCGGAATTGAAGTTTCACGGGTTAAGACATAGCTTCGCCACCCGATGTATTGAAAGTAACTGTGATTACAAAACAGTAAGTGTACTATTAGGACATTCCAATATCAGCACCACTTTAAATCTGTATGTTCATCCCAATATGGAACAAAAGAAAAAGGCCATTGAGCAGATGTTTAAAACACTAAGGTGATTATAAGTGATAAATTTTTATATTAAATAGAAGTCCGAGAACAAATATTGCTGTATTCAATTTTTTGAAGACAAAATAGTTTGTTTTCGGCTTTTCAAGAAATTCTGTACTCAATCGGTTTTGCTTCTTGTTTTATACAGTCAAAATATGTTGTCTATCGTATTTTGGTAAATCCTGTATTCAATTGACTTTGTTTCTCATTTCGTGCAGTTAAATCTTTTTGCCTCTATAAAAATGAAAGATAATATACTAAAATTAGCTTGTATGATTATTTTTATACTTTTGCAATAAACAAAATCGTCTATGGATTTTAATTTAAACGAAGCGGTAAACTACCATTACGGAAAATTTCCACCCGTTAATATCAATTATAATTTATTTATTCAGAATCTTTTGGCGGCTACTGATGCTTTGGCTCGCTACGATCAAATGCTTAAAAATCTTCATAATAATGAAATTCTGTTAGCTCCTTTACGTAATCAGGAGGCCGTTATATCATCGCGTATCGAAGGAACTATCAGTACTATGGACGAGATTATGCAGTATGAAGCCGATGACGATGGCACTGATTCGCTGAATGTTCGCTCTGATGTAATTGAAACGATTTTATATCAGCGGGCATTAAAAAATGCACAGGCAGCATTAAAGGATGGCTACACTTTTTCGCAAAGCTTTGTAAAGCTGATGCACCAGCAATTGTTGTATCTGGGGCGTGGGGCAGCAAAATCACCCGGAGAATTTAAAAAAGAGCAGAATTATCTGGCAGACCGTTCTGTGCAAAAAATACAGTTTATCTCCATTAGTGCAGAGCAATTATCCGGTGGATTAGATAATTTATTTGACTATATGCAGCACAGCAGCGAACCTGCACTTATACGTACCGCTGTATCACATTTAGAGTTTGAAGCATTGCACCCCTTTCAGGACGGCAATGGGCGCATTGGTCGTATGCTCATCACGCTTTTGTTGTGGCAATCGGGACTTTTATCGCAACCACATTTTTACATCAGTGGTTATTTTGAACAAAATAAAGACGAATATATTGAAGCAATGCGCAATGTTTCAAGAAATGATGATTGGAACAGTTGGATTAAATTTTTCCTGATTGCCGTAGAAAAACAAGCTGTTCATAATTTGAATATTGCAGAAAATATTAAAAACTTATACGAAGAAATGAAAGCCGAATTTTCGGAATTGTTATCTTCAAAATGGAGCTTAACTGCTTTGGATTATATATTTACCAATCCTGTTTTCAGAAATAACAGATTTGTGAATAATACAAAAATACCGGTGCCAACGGCAGCTGTTATGGTAAAGAAATTAATGGAGAGAAAATATTTAGTACAAAAAGAAGCTGCTGCTGGAAGAAGACCTGCACTTTATTCTTTTGAACCGTTGATGAGATTGGTAAGAGTATAAATAATAATTCGAAATGAGTAAACAATCAGAACAAATTTTAGAAAAACAACTCGTTGCCCAATTACAAAAATTAGGTTATAAATATATTTTTATTGCTGATGAAAAAGCTTTGCTGGCAAACCTGAAAACACAGTTAGAAAAGCATAACCATATACAATTCAGCGACAGTGAATTTGAAAAGGTATTGAATATACTCCACAAAGGTTCTGTATTTGAGAAAGCAAAAACATTACGTGAAAAGAAGCATCATATCATCAGGGATAATGGCGATAACCTGTATTTTGAATTGCTGAATATAGAACATTGGTGCCAGAATGAATATCAGGTAACCAATCAGATTACGCAGGAGGGAAAATATGAAAACCGTTATGATGTTACGCTACTGATTAATGGATTGCCTTTGGTACAAATCGAGTTGAAGAGAAGAGGTTTGGAAATGAAGGAAGCGTTCAACCAAATTAACCGCTATCAAAAACACAGTTTTGGTGCCGGAAAAGGCTTGTTTCACTTTGTCCAGTTATTCATCATCAGTAATGGTGTCAATACCAAATATTTTAGCAATTTTGGTTCGCACAAGCAGGAATTTTTGCAGACATTCCATTGGACAGATGAACAGAACAACCCATTGAACAATATTCTGAATGGTTTTACCGATGTATTTTTAGAGCCATGCCACATCAGCAAAATGATATGCAAATACATTGTGCTGAACGAAACCGATAAACGCCTGATGGTACTTCGTCCATACCAATATTATGCAGTAGAAAGCATTATCAAAAAGGTAAAAGAGAATGAAATACTGAATGGTTACAATATCGAAAAAAATGGTTACATCTGGCATACGACAGGAAGCGGCAAAACCTTAACCAGCTTTAAAGCCAGTCAGATATTGTCCAAAATTCCGGCAATCAAAAAAGTGGTTTTTGTAGTGGACAGAAAAGATTTGGATTATCAAACCAATCAGGAGTATGATAAGTTTAGTAAAGGTTCAGTCAGTTCCGCTACCAATACAGACGACCTTATCCGAAAATTCAATGATCCGAATGTTCGGATTATCGTGACAACCATTCAGAAACTGAACAATGCGATTTCAGGAAGAAATTTATTGAAAATGAAATCCATCCAGGACGAAAGAATGGTATTTATTTTTGACGAATGCCATCGTTCTCAGTTTGGTGATACACATAAAAACATTGTCAATTATTTTGCCAATATTCAATTGTTTGGTTTTACAGGCACACCTATTTTAGAGCAAAATTCCGATGGAATGAAAACTACGGCAAGTCTATTCGGAAAATGCCTGCATAAATACGTCATTACGGATGCTATACGTGACGAGAATGTGTTGAAATTCTCTGTAGAATACATCCAAACTTTCAAACAAAAAGAACATATCATTGATTTGAAAGTGGAGCAAATCAACGAAACAGAAGTCTTTGAAGCCCCTGAACGTAAAGAGGCAATTATAGATTACATTATTCAGCATCACGGTCAGAAAACGCAAAACAAGAAATTTTGTGCTATGATGTGCGTACAGGATATTGATGCGGTGATTCAGTGCTATGAAATTTTCAATCGTAAAAAACTAAATGGAGAGCACGATTTAAAAGTAGCAACCATATTCAGCTTTGCTCAGAACGAAGATGAAATGGAAGATGCTGTTTATTCACAATTAAGTATAGCGGCTGAACCTCAAGCAGCGTATGGCAATCCCAAGCCTCATCGTAGGGAACTTTTAGAAAGTTATGTAAAAGATTTCAATGAGCTATTTGGCGAAAAGCAAAATATTAAGGATACAGAAGGCTTCTACAATTATTACAATGCTGTAGCTAAAAAATCCAAGCAAAATGAAACCGATATTCTTTTAGTTGCCAATATGTTTCTGACAGGATTCGACAGCAAATTTTTGAACACATTGTATGTTGATAAGAACCTGCAATATCACGGGCTGATACAAGCTTTTACCCGTACCAACCGTATGTTGGATAAAAATAAAACGCAGGGGAACATCGTGTGTTTCCGAAACCTGAAAGAC
>CAZKOC010000101.1:0-7599 GCA_964554275.1 uncultured Weeksellaceae bacterium | reverse complement strand
GATTTTTCTTGGATGAAACTTTTTGGTACACAATTTTTCGAAATCGGTTAAATTCTGCCAAATCATATTTTTGTAATTCTCCCAATTTTTCTAAATGCGTATCGGAATAAAGTCCTTTGGCATTTGAAATCAATTCCCGCGTAATGTCCCACGACCGGTTTTCCTCCAAATTATCAACTGCAATTTCAATCAGGACAGAAGTGAGCAATTCATCTTCTCCGATTTTTGAAAATAATTGATTTACGGATTCTTCCAAGAGAGTCTCCAAATCCATTTCCACATTGAAGTTGACTGATAACCCCATGTCTTGCGCAAAGGATTTCATCAATCGTAAATTGAATTTATCAATCGTACTGACTGAAAATCGGGAATAATTATGCAGAATTTTAGATAAAATTTCCCTTGAACGTAAATGAATGGTTTCCGGTAATAAATTCAGCTCATTACTCAACGATTTTAGATCAGTGATTTCTTTGTAATCTTCTGATGAGAATTCAACCAATTTTTCCAGAATTCTTTGTTTCATTTCATTCGCCGCCTTATTGGTAAAAGTAATGGCAAGTATAGATTCAAATTTATAGGGATCGGTATCTGTAAAAAGAATAGATAAATATTCTCTGACCAGTGTATAGGTTTTTCCTGCACCGGCAGAGGCATTGTATATTTTGAATTCGTTGGGTTGCAGCAATTTCTTTTTTTGCTAAAGTTACGGTTTAAATAGAATTGATTTCATCATGAGATACATTTTCCAGAACCCATTCCAAACATTCCTTAAAAGTTTTAAAGGAATTTTCTTCTGCAATCAGATTGGGTATGATTTCAATTTTACGCATAAGGTATTCAGGTTGCTTTTGTACCCCTACAAACAGAATTTCTATTTCCTTGTCTTTTAAATCAATCAAGATATCTTCCAAAGCATACAACCCGCTTTGGTCTATGTAAGGAACTCTGTCCATACGTATAATTACATATTTGGAACTGCGTGGAACCTGGGCGGACAGCAGTTGCAAATCGTTTGTAGAACCAAAGAAAATAGGGCCCTCCAGGTGTTTGATGAAAACCTCTTTTTTCAGATTTTCAGGGAAATGCTTTTCATCTCCCCAAGGCAATTCAGAGAATTCACCTAAACCGATTAATCCGGAGCGTTTTGCGGAAATTTCACCCATTTGTTTCATGAAAATTAGGGCAGATATTACCAATCCTACTCCTACGGCAATTACAAGGTCAAAGAAAATGGTAAGCAGCATGACCACGAACATTACAACTACGTCACCCAATGGCATTTTCCCGATAGCCTTTAGTCCTTTGTAATCCATAATTCCAATTCCAACCGTAACCAATACTCCGGCTAAAACTGCAGATGGAATCAGGGAAGCAACAGGAGCAAAGGCCAGGAGGATAGAAAGTAGAAGCAGTGAAGCGATAATTCCTGAAATCCTTGTTTTTCCTCCTGAATTCATGTTAACCAAAGTCCTAATGGTAGCACTCGCTCCCGGAATCCCCCCAAACAATGCTGACATACTGTTACCTACACCCTGTGAGATAAGCTCCTGGCTGCTGTTGTGCCTTGTTTTGGTCATATTGTCCACAATGACAGATGTTAACAATGAGTCAATAGAACCTAATAGGGCCAATGAGATAATAGCCATTACAAAAGGACTGATGTCGCTGAATTGAAATTGAGTAAAAATATCTACGTGAAAGGCGGGAAATCCTTGGGGGATTTTGTCTATGGTATATAAATCAAGGCTAAAAGCAATCGCAATTCCCGAAACCAATACGAGTGCAATCAGTGTACTCGGAATGGAGGAAGCAATTCTCTTGAGACCATTCACAAAAGGAAGCTTACTGGGTATGACTTTAATGATTCTTTGAAATCCGTAAATAACAATGATGGTAGAAATGACAAATAAAAATTCCAGCCATTTGAAATTCTGAATTCCACGATGAATGTTTTTAATGATACCCATTGGGGACTTTACCTGATTCCTGCTTATGTTTTGCGCTTCCGCAATTATTTCTTCTTCACTAACACGTTTGGCAATCTGGAGCTTGGTCTCTACATCACTCAAATCTTTTATGGTTATGGCATCGCCATTGTTTCCTTCCGCGAAAATTTTAGAAATGATATTGGCTTCTGCAATGTATCTGTTTTCTTCGATCAGATTCATATCATTTTGAGCCACATAACCGAGTAATGGGAATATCTGGCCCATTATAATGATGATCCCAATTCCGGACATAAAGCCGGAGATTACCGGATAGGGAATAAACTTGATGTATTTCCCGATGCCAATCAGTCCCAACAATACCTGGACAATCCCTGCAAGAAAAAATACCAATAAAATTGAGGGCAGCGCTGCTTGTAAGTTTCCATCATTTGCTTGTATGATCCGTGAAATTACGATCATACTTACAGCTGTCATTGGTGCTGTAGGTCCGCTGATTTGGGGTTGTGTGGAACAAATTAAAGACGCAAAAAAACCAATGGCAATCGCACCATACAAACCTGCTGCCGCGCCCAATCCTGATTGTTCCCCGAAAGCCATCGCCAAAGGCAGTGCAACAATCCCGGCAGTCAGCCCTCCAAATATGTCTCCTCTTAGATTTTTGAAAGTGATGTAATTATTCAAAAATTGCTTCATTCATTGTCTATTTTTCTATTTCGCAATAATATAGAAAAAAAATTGAATTATGGCAATAAAACAAGCAGATTTTAATCATTTTTTGATAATAAGTGTCTTAAAAAGTCTAATATGACAATTGTGGAGTATGGTTTTTGCTGTATATATTTAAATGCAATTCTCCCTCTTTTCATTCTTTCGGTTTCATTTTCGATAAGATTTAACATTTTTTCATCAAAGTCATACTGATTTTTGAATTTTATGGCGGCTTCATTTTCGATTAATTCAATCGCTTCAAAATAAGAGTCATAGATGGGGCCGAAAATAATAGGAACACCAAATACGGCAGGTTCCAGCGTATTGTGGACCCCGGTTTTGGTAAATCCGCCTCCGACATAAGAAATATCTGCATAAGAATATATTTTGGTCAGAATCCCAATTGTATCCACTATCAATCCGCGTGAATTTTTCAAATCATCATGCTTTGATTGAGTATAAATCGATGTTGGTAATTTTATTTTTTCTTTTAATTGAATTATTTTCTTCTCGTCAATATTATGAGGTGCAAATATGACTTTCCAGTCTTCGGGAAGTTTTGAATTGATGAAATTTACTAAAACATCTTCATCTTCGGGCCAGGTGCTTCCCGCTACGATAAGCTTGGAATTTCCTTTGAAATTATCAACAAACTTTAATTCATTTTCAGAATTTAAAATTTCTTTTACCCTGTCAAAACGAGTATCTCCCGAAACGGTAACGGATTTAAAGTTGACGGATTCTAGAAGGCTTTCGGAATCTTGATCTTGTACAAAAAAATGTGAGATAGTACTGATTCTCTTTCTGAACCAGCCCCCCCAAGGCCTGAAAAATAAATTATCTTCCCTGATGATTGCAGAAATGACGACTACAGGAATTTTCTTTTTATGAAGGCGCCACAAAAGGTTGTACCAATACTCATATTTTACCAGAATCAGTATTTCAGGATGCAGGAATTTCACCAGAGATTTCATGTTTCTTTTGGTGTCAAGCGGTAAATAAAAGATATAATCCGCTCCTTTATAATCTTTCCTGACTTCGTAACCGGAAGGAGAAAAAAAGCTTACCACGATTTTGTGATCCGGGAATTCGATCTTCATTTTTTCAATGACCGGCCTGCCTTGCTCAAATTCACCCAATGAGGAGCAATGAACCCAAATCACCTTATCATTAGGTGAAATTTGTGTTTTTAAATTTTTTTTCCAGCCTTTACGCCCGTCTATCCACAATTTTGCTTTAGGATTAAAGGTTGAAGCTATGGAAACCCCTAAGCCATATAAAGAAATAAATAAGTTATATATGATACTCATAAGGTTTGCGAAGATACAAATTCCGTTTTGTACATTTCTTCTGTTGGTTATTTAATTTAAAATTAAGGCCAGAAGGAACTTAACATGATAAGAATAAAAACGAAAAAATTATGTACGTTTGCTATCAAAATTTTAAGTGATGCGCAAATTACAAATGGTTGATTTAGGTGCCCAATACCGGAAAATCAAAAACGATATAGACGATTCCATTCAGGCTGTAATTGATTCCACAGCATTTATCAATGGACCAGAAGTTAAAAATTTCCAGAATGAACTGGAATCTTATTTAAATGTAAAACATGTAATTCCTTGCGGGAACGGGACGGATGCTTTGCAGATTGCACTGATGGCACTTGATTTACAACCGGGTGATGAAGTGATAACAGCAGATTTCACTTTTGCAGCAACGGTTGAAGTCATTCATCTTTTAGATTTGAAATCGGTTTTGGTAGATGTTGATTATGATACTTTCCTGATGGATACGGAAAGGCTAAAAGCTGCAATTACTCCAAAAACAAAGGTCATCATTCCGGTGCATTTATTTGGCCAGTGTGCTAATATGGATGAAATCATGGCGATTGCCAAAGAACATAATTTGTATGTGGTCGAAGATACTGCCCAGGCAATTGGTGCTGATTTCAACGGAGATAAAGCGGGAACCATTGGAACGATTGGGACGACTTCATTTTTTCCGTCCAAAAATTTAGGTTGTTATGGAGACGGTGGTGCGATTTTCACCAACGATGATAAATTGGCTCACAGAATGCGTGGTATTGTAAATCACGGAATGTATCAGCGTTATTACCATGATGAAATTGGGGTGAATTCCAGGTTAGACAGCATCCAGGCTGCAATTTTGCGTGTGAAACTTCCGCTTTTAGATGTATATAGCAAAGCTAGAAGGCAAGCTGCGGATTTCTATGATGCGGCATTTGCCAACCATCCTCATATTCTGACTCCTGAGAGAAACCAAAAATCTACGCATGTTTTTCATCAATATACTTTACGAATTACTAACGGAAAAAGAGATGAATTGAAAACTTTCTTGGAAGAAAAAGGAATTCCGGCGATGATTTATTATCCGGTTCCGTTGAGAAAGCAAAAGGCTTATGATACCGGAAATTATATAGATTCTGAATTCCCAAATACTGATAAATTGATTAATGAAGTTATTTCTCTGCCAATGCATACCGAATTGGATAAAGAACAATTGGAATTTATAACGGGAAGTGTGAAGGAATTTTTTAAATAAATTTGAGAATCACCAATTTTAAACTTGAAACATTGAACTTGAAACAAAAAATATTAGTAACAGGCGGATTAGGTTACATTGGCTCACATACAGTAGTTGCTTTGCAAGAAGCAGGTTACTCAGTTGTGATCATTGATGATTTATCGAATTCTGAATTGTTTGTTTTAGACAGAATTACAGAGATATCAGAAATCAAACCTGAATTCTATCAGATAGATATAAAAGATTCAGAAAAGGTAAAGTCCTTTTTTGATGAAAATCAAATTGACGGGATTATTCACTTTGCCGCACACAAGGCTGTTGGAGAAAGTGTTCAAAAACCATTGATGTATTTTAAAAACAATTTGCTTTCGTTGCTCAATATTTTAGAAGAGATGCAGGAACGAAAATTGGATAACTTCATTTTCAGCTCATCCTGCACTGTTTACGGACAGGCCGATGAAATGCCGATTGACGAGTCCGCACCCATCAAAAAAGCGGAGTCACCTTACGCGAAAACCAAACAAATGGGTGAAGAGATATTGGAAGATTTTGTCAATTCATTCAATAAGAATGTTATTTCACTAAGATATTTCAATCCGGTTGGGGCACATCCTTCAGGATTGATTGGCGAACTACCTAAAGGCGTTCCAAATAACCTTGTTCCGTTTGTAACGCAGACTGCTGCAGGAATTCGTGAGTTTTTATCGGTATTCGGGAATGATTATCCGACACGTGACGGAACCGCAATCCGGGATTATATTTACGTTTGCGATTTGGCTGATGCCCATGTGAAAGCGTTAACCAGATTAATTCAAAAGAAAAACAAATCAGGATTAGAGATTTTCAATTTAGGGACAGGGGTTGGCTCTACCGTTTTAGAAGTGGTCAAAACATTTGAAGAATCAAATCAATTAAAACTAAATTACAAATTGGTTGACAGAAGGGCAGGTGATATTGTTGAAGCATATGCAGATAACCAGTTAGCAGAAAAAGAATTGGGATGGAAACCTGAAACATCTTTAGCTGAATGTATGCGAACTGCCTGGGAATGGCAGAAAGGTTTAGAAAATAAATAAAGAATTTTGTCATTTCGATACGAAATGTAATGGAGTGAGAAATCTTTATATTAGAAAAATCTATATAGATTTCTCCTTCGTCAAAATGACATAGGTCTTTTAGAAATTAGTAACTTTGCACTTCGTATGGAAGTAATCGTAAAAGAGGACGGAAGAATTCAGAAACCACAATGGTTACGTGTGAAATTACCCACAGGTAAAAATCACCGTGAATTACGTGGTTTGGTTGATAAATATAAACTCAACACCATTTGTCAAAGCGGAAGCTGCCCCAATATGGGCGAGTGCTGGGGTGCCGGAACCGCGACTTTTATGATTCTCGGAAATATCTGTACACGTTCGTGTGGATTTTGCGGTGTGAAAACCGGACGTCCTGAACAGGTCGATTGGGAAGAACCGGAAAAAGTCGCCCGCTCCATAAAGTTAATGAAAATCAAACATGCGGTAATTACTTCGGTTGACCGTGATGATTTGAAGGATATGGGTTCCATCATCTGGGCAGAAACCATTGGTGCTGTTCGCAGAATCAGTCCCGGAACGACTATGGAAACACTGATTCCTGATTTTCAGGGAAATACCAAAATGATCGACAGGATTCTGGAAGCTGCTCCCGAAGTAATTTCACACAATATGGAAACCGTTCGACGTTTGACACGTGAAGTCCGGATTCAGGCAAAATTTGACAGAAGCCTGGAGGTGCTCCGCTATTTGAAAGAACAAGGCCAGCACAGAACCAAAACAGGAGTTATGCTCGGTTTAGGTGAAAAGGAAGATGAGGTTTTTGAAACCATTCAGGAAATAAGAGATGCAAATGTGGACATTATAACTTTAGGGCAGTACCTGCAGCCTACCAAAAAACATTTGCCTGTAAAAGAATTTATCACTCCGGAACAATTTAAGAAATACGAAGAATTTGGAAAGGAATTAGGTTTTCGCCACGTGGAAAGCGGCCCGTTGGTACGTTCTTCTTATCATGCCGAAAAGCATATTCTATAATCTTCAGCATTTACATTCTTCACGGCTTCGGCGTTTCATTTCATTGTCCCATAGCGGATACAATTTCAAACCTATATAGAAATCAAGCGCGTGTAATTTTTTGTGTCTGAAGAAAAGAGGTAAAATATTTTCACTTCCAATTAATAATGGCCCTAAACGTAAGAATCCCCCCATCTGAATATTTTTGTATTCATAAGTAGAAATTGAGGCACCATATCCAATACCCGGTTTTTGGACTGAATAAGAAACATTTACAATATTTGCTCTCTTCAGGCTGTTTTCAAAAATGGGTGTTCTTTGAATTAAATCAAAATTGACGAATT
>CAZKOC010000100.1:0-7602 GCA_964554275.1 uncultured Weeksellaceae bacterium | reverse complement strand
TGAATGTTGTAAATGATTGGAACTGTGAAACAGATGATTTTGTAAAGGATGCTTACAGTGATTATCCTTCTTCTATGTTTTTTGAAGGTGCTACAACCACTGAAAAATGCATAACCATGTATTATGAAATGGATTATGGACTGTTTACTGCCAATGGAAGCGATATTGATGAAACCATGGACTGGATGTCCGCTACATTCAACAATATGCAGACACTTTACGAAAATGACGATATAACCATCGCGTTGAACGAAGTATTTATTTGGGAAACATTGGATCCTTACCAGGGAGCGGGCGGATCAGCAAATTATTTAGATTCTTTTCATAGTGTACGTCCGAATTTTGCAGGCGATGTAGGGCAATTGATCGGGAGCAACGATAATGCAGGAGGAGGTATTGCGGCAACTATAGATGGTCTCTGTTCAGAGGAAAATTATAGCTATGCAGGAGTAGATTTTGGATTTAATACTGTTCCCACCTATTCCTGGACAATTATGGTTATGACCCACGAACATGGGCACATTTTAGGATCTCGTCATACACATGCCTGTGTCTGGAACGGTAATAATACCGCTATTGACGGATGTGCCGGATTTGTAGAGGGTAATTGCTCCCTTCCGGGAAGCCCTTCGGAAGGAGGAACGATTATGAGTTATTGTCATTTCTCTACCGGAATTAATTTTTCGCTTGGTTTTGGTACCCAACCAAAGACTGTAATTATTAATAATATCAACAGCCAGGATTGTTTGAGTACAGATTGTGTCAGTACTTGTTTCAATACCGTTCATGGTATTTCTCTTATAAACGTAACAGAAACAGAAGCTACACTAAGCTGGGAAGATTCGGACGAAAATGCAGATATGTGGGAATATGCGATAAGAGAAGTGGGCAGCCCTGCTGCGCTTAACTGGATAGAGGCATCTGAGAATACTATTGAAATAGATGGCTTAAATCCCAATACTTATTACAATGCTTATGTAAGGAAATTATGTGATTCATTAACCGCGCCAGCCAACAATGAAATGTTTGCTACGGATGCGGACTTCTGTAACGGTATTTTGTTTACAGATAGTGGGGGAAGTTCAGGAAACTATTCAGATAACGAAGATGTTACCCGCACAATCGTGCCGACGAATAATAATGAGAAAGTAAAAGTTATTTTTAATTCTTTCAATGTAGAAAGCGGATATGACTTCTTATATATCCACAACGGAACTGATACTACTGCTTCGGAAATCAGCGGTGGCGGCCTTACCGGTTTTGTGAGTAACGGAACTTCATTCCAGGCGACCAATGAGACAGGAGCATTGAGCTTCAGATTTGTTTCAGATGTATTTGTTACAACTCCGGGTTGGGTTGCTCAAATCGAATGTTCGACTTTGGGAGTTGATGATGTGAGTGCTTATTTGGATTTCAGCTATTATCCGAATCCTGTTCTGAATCAATTGAACATCAATTCTAAAAATGAGATTATAGAAGCTGTCATTTACAACATAGAGGGCAGGAAACTCAGCAGCAAAAGTGTGAAGTCTTTAGATGCTAAATTAGATTTCTCTTCTTATCCTGCGGGAACTTATATTGTAGAACTCAAATTCAAAGAGAAGCCTGTTAGTTTAAAAATAATCAAAAAATAATAATCGAATTCAACATAATAGCAAAGAAAAATCCCGCTCTACAAGCGGGATTTTTTGATACTTTACATATCATGTATTTTATTTCACTAAAGTCATTTCATCAACGATATGTTTTGCACCGGCGTATTTATCAATGATAAACAATACATAACGGATGTCAACCGAAATGGTCCTCTGCAACTCAGGATCGAAGATCACATCACCTGCCATCGCTTCAATGTTTCCGTCGAACGCAAGACCAATTAATTCTCCTTTTCCATTCAACACAGGCGAACCTGAGTTACCTCCAGTAATATCATGGTCAGTCAGGAAATTGATCCATAGTTCTCCATTTTTATCAGCATATTGACCGTAATCTTTTTTGTTGTACAAATCAATTAATCTTTGTGGATTTTCGAATTCGTCATCACCTTTTTTGTGTTTGGCAATTGTTCCCTTTAAAGTTGTATAGTAATTGTATTTTGCATCGTTTACTTTTCCTTTTCCAAGTGGTAAATCTCTTACAGTTCCATAGGTCAAACGTAAAGTACTATTGGCATCCGGATATTCAATCGGACTCAAACCGGATTCTCTCAAACCTTCTACCAACAAACGGAATGCTTTGTTATAATTATCTTTCTGCGCTTTTTCTTCAGGTGTTTCAGCCCTGTATCGGGTCATTAAGTCGGTTGATAACTTATACAGTTCATCGCCTGAAATTAATTCTGTACTCGGATTGTCCAAATAATTCAATAATTGGTCTTTTTTCGTGAAAATACTTGTATTGAAAGCTTTGTTTACATAATCCTTAAAGTTTCCTTTTGATTTACCTCCAATTTCTTTTACATACGGAGCCAATCCTCCTTTGCCTGCTTTTGTGTAATACAAATTCAACTGAGAAGCCAGCACCTCTTCTTCTAACGGCATATAGGCTCCCTCGAAAATACCGTTAATCATTTCCTCAATCCCAGGTCTCATTTCCGTTCTTTTGGCTTGGTTTTCTTTAGCATATTGTTCCAATGTTTTCCCCAGGCTAAAAGGAACCGCAGCGAAGGTGCTGGAGCGCAGCATTCCGAACATATAATTTTGATGACGCGCGCTTTCATTGGTCTGGCTGTAATAATTATTGATAATTTCAACTATATCACCATATTTAGCTTTTCTGCCTGGGTCTTGTGCCCATTTGGTAAAGTTTGTTTCTATTTTTCTTTTTACATCCACTGTTTTATGCTGGTTCAAAGCATCAATCATTCCCTGACGGTTTTTCCAATAGTTTGCCAAACCTGCATATTTAGAAGCATAATCCAGTTTAACTTTTTGGTCCTTGTCCATATATTTTTTCAGGACGTCCATTCCCAATTTGGAACCTTCAACCCAAGCCGGATAAGAAAATTTGATGTTTTGTTCAACACCACCGGCCGGCATCCAACGGTTTGTTCTGCCAGGGTATCCTAAAATCATAGAAAAATCTCCTTCTTTATATCCTTCTAAGCTAACGGGCAAGTGGTATTTAGGTTTCATCGGTACATTGTCAACCGAATAATCCGCAGGGTTTCCGTTTTTGTCGGTATAAACTCTGAATAAGGAAAAATCTCCTGTATGCCTTGGCCATTCCCAGTTATCCGTATCTCCGCCAAATCGCCCGACCATATCTGGTGGTGTTCCTACTAATCTTACATCCTGGAAATCCTGGTAAACGAAATAGTAATATTCATTTCCTTCAAAAAAAGAACGAACTGAAACGGTATATTTACCTCCTTCATTATTTTCCTGTTCGATTTTTGCAATTTCCTGGTTGATAACAGCCATTCTTTCATCTTCGGTCATTTTATCATTGACCTTATCTAAAATTCTTTTGGAAACATCGTCCATTCTCACGAAGAAACGGACCGATAAATTTTTTGGTTTTAATTCCTGTGATTTATCGGCAGCCCAAAAGCCGTTTGTCAAATGGTCATTTTCTGGAGTGGAGAGTTCAGCGATGGCACCATAGCCACAATGATGGTTGGTCAAAACCAGACCTGTCGATGAAATAATTTCTGCCGTACATCCACCTCCAAATTGCACAATAGCATCTTTCAGGCTACTGTTATTGATGCTGTAAATTTCTTCTGCAGTCAGTTTTAACCCCATTTTCTGCATATCACCGATGTTTTTACCGATGAACATCAAGAACCACATTCCTTCATCTGCTTTTACCTTTGTGAGAGGTGACAACAAGAACGTGATGCTTGTAATCAAAACGATTAGTTTTTTCATATAATAACTGATTTAATAATACAATATGTTGGGCATTTACCCTATTCGTTACAAACATACTGCGTTTTTTCAATGTACTCAAACTCAAAGTAAGTACATTTGCGCCATGGCAGGGATTTACATCCATATTCCTTTTTGTAAACAACGATGCAGCTATTGTGATTTTCATTTTTCAACAAATCTGAATTACAAATCAGAGTTGGTGGAAATGATTTCGAAAGAATTAATTCTAAGAAAAAATGAAATTACCGAGCCCATTGAAACTATTTATTTCGGAGGTGGAACCCCTTCCCTTTTGGATCTGAACGAATTAAACTTGATTTTCGAAACAATTTATAAGAATTATAGTTTAGAAGCTCGCCCGGAAATTACTCTGGAAGCCAATCCTGATGATCTGACGGAAGCTAAAATAAAAGAATTTAGATCAACGCCCGTTAATCGGTTCAGCATCGGAATCCAATCCTTTTTTGATGAAGATTTACAATTGATGAACCGTGCGCACAATTCCGCAGAAGCAATAAGTTCCGTGAAATTTGCGCAGGACAATGGTTTTGAAAACATCACAATTGATTTGATTTACGGTGGACAAATCACTTCTGACGAAATGTGGCAAAAGAATCTGGAAACAGCTCTAGGGTTAAATGTTCCTCATATTTCTTCGTATGCTTTGACTGTGGAATCCAAAACCGAGTTGAAATTGAAAATTGAAAAAGGAAAAATTGAAAATATTGATGAAAATAAGCAGGAACGTCATTTCAAGATGCTTTGCAAAACATTGAGTGATAACGAATTCGTTCAATATGAAATTTCCAATTTCGGAAAAGAAGGATTTTTTTCAAAGCACAACAGTAATTACTGGAAAGGAAAATCTTATCTGGGAATCGGGCCGTCGGCACATTCTTTTGATGGAGAAAAAAGAAGCTGGAACGTTGCCAATAATTCCGTCTATATCAAACAGCTAAGAGAGGATAAAATTCCAAATGAAATTGAAATATTAAGCAACAATGAACGCTTCAATGAATTGATAATGATTTGTTTAAGAACAATCTACGGGATTGATCTGAATCAGATCCAACATAATTTTCAGGAAGAGTTTTACAATGATTTAATAAAAGAAATTCAACCGTTTTTAAAAGATAACCTGATTCAACAAAAAGAAAACACTTTAACGCTTACAGAAAAAGGGAGGTTTTTAGCAGATGGAATTGCCTCAGCCTTATTTCGGGTTTAATTAGTAATTTTAAATTATAAATTTTTAGATGATGTTTTTGTTATGTTTAAATTAATCACGAAGATAATCCTCCTCTCTTCAGGGATTTATATTGGCGGGTGTGTTCTGTTATATTTCAATCAGGAAAAATTCATTTTTCATCCTTCAAAAATTTCAAAAGAAACATCATTTATGTTCGATAGAGACTTTAAAGAAGTTAATTTAATGACTCCCGATAAAATCTCGATCAATTATCTGTACTTTGAAGTTGAAAACGCCCAAAGGCGTTGTATATTATTTGCACGGAAATTCCGGAAATTTATCAGGTTGGGGTGATGTTGCAGATCTGTATCTTGATTTGGGTTACAATATTTTGATAATGGATTACAGAGGTTTTGGAAAAAGTGAAGGTAAAATCCAAAATGAAAAACAGTTTTATAATGATGTTCAATTGGGGTATAATTATCTGAAAGAAATTTTTGAGGAAAACGAAATCATCGTCATTGGTTATTCGATCGGAACCGGAGCAGCTTCCCATTTGGCAAGTACCAACCACCCTAAATTTTTAATCCTTCAGGCACCTTATTACAATTTAACGGAAGTAATGAAAACCCAAATACCATTCGTTCCGTCTTTCCTTTTGAAATATAAATTTGAAAACAATCAAAATATATCCAAAACCAAATGTCCTGTTTATATTTTTCATGGAGATGAAGATAAAGTTCTCAGCTACACACAATCGAAAGAATTAAAAAAAGCTTTAAAGAAAAAGGATGAATACATTACTCTTACAGGACAAGGACATAACGGAGTTAATAAAAATTATGAATTTCATGAAAAACTTAGAACCCTGCTCGAACAATAATTAATTTGAATAGATAGTGCATTCAACCCCTTAAAAATACTTTATACTTAGTGCGTTGTACAATTGTACTTTTTAAAATACATTTGCCATATGAATGACAACAGGCCGATTGGTGTTTTTGATTCGGGTGTAGGCGGGTTGACCGTAGCCAAAGAAATAAAGCGATTACTACCAAATGAAAGCATCATTTATTTTGGAGATACCAAGCATCTTCCCTATGGTGAAAAATCCAAAGAAGCGATTACGCGTTTCACTACGAAGATTACCGAATTTTTGGTTAAGCAGAATTGTAAAGCCATTGTTGTCGCCTGTAATTCTGCTACTTCCAATTCCATCGATGAAATCAGGCAAGCCGCCGGAGACGTATTGGTCATAGATGTCATTTCACCCGTTACCAAAAAAGTCGCGTATGAGCTTCACCAAAAGATCGGGGTGATTGCGACAAAAGCAACTGTAAATTCCCATGCTTACAAAAACAGTATCAGGAAACTGAACCGTCATATAAAAGTAATAGAATTACCTACCCCTCTTCTTGTCCCCATCATAGAAGAAGGTTTCTGTAACACACAGGTTTCCAGAAATGCGATTGATACTTATCTTTCCAATAAAAAGTTTGATGATATAGATACCATTATTTTGGGTTGCACCCATTATCCGTTGATTGAAAAAGAAGTGAATTTGGTTTTCCAGGGAAAAGTGAGGGTCGTGAATTCTCCATTGATTGTTGTCAATCAGCTCATTCACGAAATGAACAAACTGGATTTGATGAGTAATAATGAATATCCTACTTATCATTTTTATCTTTCCGATTACACTGAAAATTTTGCAAGACTTGCTAAACAGTTTTTTGGGAAATCCATCATACTCGAACAGAAACAACTTTAATCAAAATTTTTAACTCGTTTAATTTATTACCTTTGCAAAAATTTTCAGAAAATGCAAGAGGTTTTGAATTCAAAAGAATTAATTCAGCTAGAAGAAAAATACGGCGCGCACAATTATCATCCGCTTCCTGTGGTTTTGGAACGTGGCGAAGGTGTCTTTGTCTGGGACGTGGAGGGCAAAAAATATTTTGACTTCTTATCTGCTTATTCAGCCGTAAATCAAGGGCATAGCCATCCTAGAATCCTGAATGCGCTGAAAACCCAGGCGGAAAAATTAACGCTTACCTCACGTGCATTTTACAATTCCGAATTGGGTAAATACGAAGAGTTCATAACAAAATTGTTTGGATTCGATAAAATTTTACCGATGAATACCGGTGCTGAAGCAGTGGAAACCGCTATTAAAATTGCCCGAAAATGGGGTTATGAAAAGAAAGGAATTGAACCCGGAAAAGCTCAAATTGTAGTTTGCAACGGGAATTTCCATGGGCGCACAACAACCATTATTTCTTTTTCGAACGATGAAGATGCAAGAAATAATTTCAATCCGTATACAACCGGATTTGTTTCTGTTGAATATAACGACGTAGAAGATTTCAGAAAAATTGCAGAAGAAAATAAAAATAATCTTTGCGGATTTTTGGTTGAACCAATCCAGGGAGAAGCCGGTGTAAATGTTCCTGATGATGGTTATCTTTCTGAATGCTATAAAATCTGTAAAGAAAACAACATCCTTTTCATAGCTGATGAAATCCAGACAGGAATTGCCCG
>CAZKOC010000099.1:0-7638 GCA_964554275.1 uncultured Weeksellaceae bacterium | reverse complement strand
AATAACGAAGGTTACTTTCCGATTTCCATGTACATTCAGAACAGAAAAAGCGGACAGGTATTTTGCCTGGATCCTACAAACCTTATCATCACGGAACAAGCCGGTAATACAGTTTCATTTGACTGGACTGAAAATGGGGATGCTACACAATGGGAAATTCTATATGGAAGAAGATTTGCTTATGCCCAGGAAACTTTTATGGATGACAATGACGGAGAAACAGGTTCTCAAATTACCAACCTGACTCCTAACTGGTATTATGAAATTTATGTACGTTCAGTTTGTAGTGATGATTTTATGAGTAATTGGGTAGGCCCGGTTGCAACTACGCAGATTCTTTCTGTAAATGATGCTGAATTGTCGGAAGTTCAGATTTATCCAAACCCTGTCAAAGACATTTTACAGATCAATTCGGAAAAGGCAATTGAAAGTGTGGGATTGTTTAGCATGGAGGGGAAAAAATTAATGGAGGGAAAATCTTCTCAATTAAATGTTTCTTCGCTTCCTGCCGGAAATTATGTTTTGACGGTTAAATTGGCCGATGGCAGGATCATTGACAAAAAGATTGTAAAAAAATAAATTAGAATTTATATTATAAAAAACACCTTACAGGTTTGCAAACCCGTCAGGTGTTTTTTATTGTTGGCTGAGTGAACTACTCGAAGCCTCTGTTATTTAAATCCCTTGTCTTCTAAAATGGCATTAACGCTCGGATCGTTTCCTCTGAATGCTTTGTAAGCTTCCTTATATTCTAACGTATTTCCTCTGGAAAGGATCATGTCGCGGTAACGCTGTCCGTTTGTGCGGTTCAATCCTCCATTTTCATCAAACCATTTTCCTGTATCGAGCGCAAGCATTTCGGTCCATAAATAAGCATAGTAACTTGCCGCGTATCCACCGCCGAATACGTGGTTGAAATATGTCGCGCGGTATCTCGGCGGTACATTGTCCATCCATAAATCATCTTCGGTCAATGATTCTTTTTCGAATTTGTTCACATCGAAATTCTTATCGGATTCATTCAATGTATGGTAATTAAAATCCAAAACAGCTGCAGCAAGCGTTTCTCCATACGCAAATCCCTGATTGAAATTAGAGGCATTTTTAATTTTATTGATTAAGCTCTGTGGAATCTGCTCACCTGTTTTGTAATGAATAGCATAGTTTTTCAAAACTTCAGGATACAATGCCCAGTGTTCGTTAGCCTGCGATGGATATTCCACGAAATCCCTGGCGACAGAAGTTCCCGAAATAGACGGATATTTCTGATTGGCAAAGAATCCGTGCAGCGCATGCCCAAATTCATGAAAAAGTGTTTCCACTTCATCATAAGTCAATAACGCCGGTTCTCCTTGCGCGGGTTTGGTATAATTGCAAACGTTAAATATTACCGGCTTTTTATCGAGTAAATGTGACTGTGTTATAAAGTTGCTCATCCAGGCTCCGCCTCGTTTGCTCTCACGTGAAAAATAATCTCCATAATACAGGCCGAGTGGTGTACCGTCTTCCTCAAATAATTCGTAAACCAAAACATCAGGATGATAAGTCGGGATGTCGGTTCTTTGTTTGAATGTGATTCCGTACAATTTGGTTGCAGCAAAGAAAACACCTTTTTCCAGAACGTTTTTCAGTTCGAAATAAGGTTTAATCTGACTTTCATCTAAATCATATTTTTCCTTTCTTACTTGTTCAGAATAGTAAGTCCAGTCCCAAGGTTTTAATTCGAAATCCTCTCCTTCATATTTAATTTTATTTTGTAGGACCATAGCTTCGTCGTTCGCTGCCTTTACAGTTGACGGAACAAGTTGCGCAAAGAAATCATCAACTGTTTCGGTAGTTTTAACCATTGTGTCCTGCAAGTTCCAGGCGGCATAATTAGAATAGCCTAATAGTTTGGCTTTTTCAATTCGCAGTCCCACAATTTCTTTGATGATATCCAAAGTGGAAAATTTCCCGCCATCGGTTCTGTTCCATGCTTTATTGAACAATTCCTCACGCATAGTTCTATCGTTAAGTGATTGTGTCAAAGGTTGCTGTGTTGTGTTATTAATTGGGATTTTCCATTCGTTTTTATCTTCTGATTTTAATGAATTCATATCGCCGGAAGTGAGTCCTGCTAATTTTGTCGAATCAGTTACGGTGACAGCTGTAGCGTTGCTGGCATCTAAAAGCGTTTGTCCGAATTTATTTTCAAGTGAGGCCAGTTTGGAATTGATCTCTTTTAATTTTTTCTTATTTTCATCAGATAAATTTGCCCCTGCTTTTATGAAATTCTGGTATGTGATTTCAAGCAACTTCAGATCTTCGCCTTCTAAGCCGGATTGTGCACGGTTATCATAGAGTGTTTTAACTCTTTGAAACAATTTTTCGTTAAGCAAAATATTGTCTGTATGCTCTGCGAATTTGGATGACATTTCTGAATCTAATTCTTTTAGTGTATCGTTTGTGTTGGCACCGGTTAAAGCATAAAACACATTGCTCACACGGTCAAACAGTTCGTGCGCTTTTTCCATTTCGACCAAAGTATTTTCAAAAGTCGGAGCTTCCGGATTGTTGGCAATTTTCTCTATTGCTTCGGTCTCTACCTGCAAAGCATATTCCAAAGCAGGCTTGAAATGCTCATCTTTGATTTTTGTAAAATCAGGCGCGAAATAAGGTAATGTGCTTTCCTGTACCAGCGGATTATCTTTCATTTCTTCTTCAGTATAGTATTTTATGGTAATATATTTATCTTTTTTACAACTGAAAAAAGAAAACATTACCAAAAGCATGATTGTAATGTATTTTATTTTCATTTTTAATATTTTAATATAGGTCTAATTTAAATAGATTTTGTTACGAATCAATTCTAATCAAGGTCAAGCATTCTCCGCTTAACTAATAATTACCCCATTCAAGGTTTTATTTTCCGGCACAAGAAACGTAAGCTTCCCATCTTCTTTGTCGGTCAATAAAAGCATTCCCTGACTTTCAATTCCACGGATTTTTCTTGGAGCTAGATTGACCAGAACGGTTACTTGTTTTCCTACGATTTCTTCGGGCGAAAAACTTTCCGCAATTCCGGAAACAATAGTTCGAACATCAATTCCCGTATCGACCTTCAATTCGAGAAGTTTATCTGCCTTTTCTACTTTTTTCGCTTCCAGAATGGTTCCTGCCCGCATATCTATTTTTTGGAAATCGTCAAAGTTTATGGTTTCTCTTTGTGGTTCTGCATTTGGATTTGTCATTTGATTACGGGTTTTGCTGTTTTGTAATTTATGGATTTGAAAATCAATGGTTTCATCTTCAATTTTAGCAAAAATCAATTCTGAAGGATTTAACTGATGTCCGCTGGGAATTATTTCTTCAATCGTTTCCAATTTATTCCAATCAAGAGGAGAAATATTCAGCATTTTAAATAATTTCTCAGATGTAAATGGCATGAAAGGTTCGCCCAATTGCGCCAACATTCCGGCAATTTGAGCGGCAGCGTACATGATTCCTTTTATTTCTCCAGGGTTATCCTGTTTTTTCCAGGGTTCCTGACTTTGAAGGAATTGGTTTCCTAAACGCGCCAGATTCATGTATTCCATCAACGCATTCCGGTATTCAAATTTATCCAAATAGGAACCGATATTTTTAGCATAATTTTTAAGCTGATTTAATTCTTCAAATTCAACAGTTTTTTCGGGAACAATTCCGTTATAATATTTGTGTGTCAATACCATCACGCGGTTGATGAAATTTCCCAAAATCCCTACCAGTTCTGAATTATTTTTGGTTTGAAAATCTTTCCAGGTAAAATTGTTGTCTTTATTTTCCGGTAGGTTAGCCGTCAGTACATAACGCAAAACGTCTTCCTGTCCGGGGAATTCATCCAGATATTCATTTCCCCAAACTGCCCAGTTGCGTGAAGTTGAGATTTTATCGTCTTCCAGGTTCATGAATTCATTTGCAGGAACATTTTCCGGTAAAATGTAGTTTCCATGTGCTTTTAACATCGCGGGGAAAATGATACAATGGAAAACAATGTTATCTTTCCCGATGAAATGAATCAACTTCGTGTCGGGATTTTGCCAGTACTCTTTCCAGTTTTTTCCGTTGGCTTCCGCCCATTCGATGGTAGATGTGATATAGCCGATCGGCGCATCGAACCAAACGTAAAGTACTTTTCCTTCGGCATCCGGCAATGGAACTTTCACACCCCAATTCAAATCACGAGTCATGGCACGTGGCTTCAACCCATCATCCAGCCAGGATTTTACTTGTCCGTAAACATTACTTTTCCAGTCGTTTTTGTGTCCGTCCAAAATCCATTCCTTTAGAAAATCTTCGTATTCGTTCAGTGGCAGATACCAGTTTTTCGTTTCTTTCAGAACAGGTGTATTTCCGCTCAAAGCTGAACGCGGATTGATCAATTCCGTTGGGCTCAAAGTCGAACCACAGCTTTCACATTGGTCACCGTAAGCATTTGGATTGTGGCAGCGCGGACATTCGCCCACAATATACCGGTCGGCTAAAAATTCTTTGGCTTCTTCGTCGTAGAATTGTTCCGAAACTTCTTCGATGAATTTTCCGTTGTTGTACAAATTCAAAAAGAAATCCGATGAAACTTCGTGGTGCTTCGGATTGGAAGTTCTCGAGTAATGGTCAAACGAAACCCCGAATCTTTCCAGTGTTTCTTTGATTAATTCATGGTATTTATCCACTATTGCCTGTGGTGTTGTATTTTCTTTTTTAGCACGAATCGTAATTGGAATTCCGTGTTCGTCCGAACCGCCTATAAATGCCACATCCATTCCTTTTCGGCGAAGGTATCTCGCGTAAATATCGGCAGGAATATAAACGCCTGCCAAATGCCCGATGTGGATCGGCCCGTTGGCATAAGGAAGCGCAGCGGTTAAAGTGTAACGATTCGGATTATTCATTTTGAATTAAATTTTGGACTGCAAAGATAATTCACATGAAAGTATAAAGTATAAAGTATAAAGTAAAATGTAGTATGAAAGGTGAAAAATAAGATTAATTACAGCAGCAGCATTTCTTTACTTTTTGCCATAGAGTAGTAAACGTTTGAATGCGTAGATGGTCGGAAATTTCTTAAATTCTTTTTGAATCCTGTTTTTATATTCGGTAACAAAGATATTTTGTTCATCTTCAGACAACCTTTCCAAGTAAGGAATTAACGCAGAACCGGAGATGAAATCAAACAATTTATCAGGATTATCTGCGATGATCGGATAGACTTTTTGAATGATTTGAATCTCTCTTAACCCGTTCTCGAACATAATTTGTGCATAATCATCTATACTTAATACCGGAGAATCTCTTTTCCATCCGTGCAAAAAATCAACAAACGGTTTTTCCTGTGCCAGATCAATTAATATTTTGTTGAGTATATTTTCTTTTTGTACCGGCATTTGTACAGCAAATTGTCCTTTGTCACTTAAAAGTGAGATTAACTTTGGGAATAATTTCTCATGATCATTTGACCACTGTAAAGCCGCATTGCTGAAAATCAAATCCCAGGTTGTATCATCATCAGCAAATGTTTCAATAGTTAAATTCCGGAATTGCAATTTTTCATGGGCAAACTTTTCCGATCCCGATAGCATTTCAGCGGAAGAATCAATACCCAGAAAATTAGCTTTCTCAAATCTTTTTGATAAAATATTGGTTTGCTCTCCCGTACCACATCCTAGGTCTATGCAGTTTTTAAGATCTTCCTCGGAAATCAAATCCATTAAATCAAAAAAAGGTTGATACCTGATGTTTTTGAATTGATTGTATTTTTCAGGACTCCAGGGCATAACTGTTTGTTAATTAATTCTGTTTAATAATTCAGTAGGTGCATAACCATATTGCTTTTTGAAGGCAAAAGAAAAATGCGAGAGGTTTTCAAAACCAATTTCATAATAAATATCAACAGGTCTTTTATTTTTTTCTGCAAGCTGATAATACGCCAGTTCCAGCCTTTTTTGAGTAAGCCATCTTTGGGGTGTCATATTAAATGCTTTTTGAAAATCCCGTTTAAAGGTTGTCAGGCTGCGGCCTGTTAAATATCCAAATTTTTTCAATGACATATTGAACATGAAATTCTTCTCCATAAAGGCAGTTAAGTCAATTTTTCCGGGCTCTTCAAAATTGCTAAGAGTGGAGTCAATATTTTCATCAATGGTTCTGATAATATTAATTGCCTCATTGATTTTTAATGAAGCAATGTTTTCCGGAAAATTTTCCTGCATCTCGAAATAAGGTATCAGCGAAGCCAGGCAACTTTCCAGCAAAGGATGCTTATAGAAACTTATAATTTTTGCTGTCGCAATTTTTGGTTTTATATTTTCTTGGTTATAAAACTCCCTAAGTCTTTGAGCTGATAAATGCATGGCAACTGCTTTATGTGGCAATCCATCTTTGGGATAATTGACGATGGTAGCCAATTGATTTCTTGGAATCAAAAAAGTACTGCCCACGCCAAACACAAAACATTCATCTGCCTGGATAATTTTTGTTTCGCCGGAAATCAACCACACGAGCAAATGCTCATCAAATGCCGCTTCTGTTTTAAACAACTTACCTTCGTAGCAGGAAAGTTTAATTTCCGGGTTTATGTAATTTACCTGATAATCCATATTGCTCATGTGTTACAAAGGTACAAATATCAGCTAAGGGCGAATGTCATTCCCGTCATTTCTTCACTCCATTTCCATAACCGTTTTGCATTGATTTCGTCTAATGAATAAGGCTTAATGCCACCGATAATTAATGCATCGGGACTTAAAAGTGCAATATCAACATTTTCGCAATACACACCTCCTAAATCGTTAAGTAATGGACTCGTTGCGCACCAGATTGTTGTTGCCGCGCCTTGAGGAATGGTTTTTAATGAAGCCGCGACTTCGGGTAATATATTTCCTTCTGCATCGCTATAGCCCAATTTTTGGAACAAATCTATTGGTGCTTCTCTTGATAATTCTGTTTCGCCGACAGCACCGGGACACAAGGCATAACTGCATACGTTATATGACCTTGCCCGGTTATCGAATTCGAGAGAAAAAAGATTGACTGCTGTTTTTGACTGTCCGTACCCCTGCAATGTTTCATACTCCCGATGCAGGAAATTAGGATCTTCAAAATCAAAATCTGAAAATTGATGCCCGCCGGAAGACACATTTACGACTCTTGCTCCATCGGCTTTTTTAAGGGCAGACCAAAGTCTTGCTGTAAGCTGAAATTGTGCCAAATAATTGGTAGCCAGCTGTGATTCAATGCCACGGTTGTCCCTGCGTAGCGGAACCCACATGATACCCGCATTGTTGATGAGCAGGTGAAGCGGTCTTCCCGAAGCTATGAATTTTTGTGCAAACGCATCAATGGAATTGGGATCCATCAAATCCAGAGCTTCCAATTCCACATTGGCAATGCCTTCCAAATTTCTCTTTGCTTTTTCAATGTCTCTTGCGGGAACGATTACTGCTGCTCCTGCAGCTGCAAGTGTTTTGGTGGTTTCCAAACCAATGCCACTGTTACCTCCTGTTACGATGGCGGTTTTTCCTGTAAGGTCGATGCCTTTGATTACTTCTGTTGAAGTTGATTTTGCATTGAAGCCCGAACCTATTGGTTTCTGTAATGCTCCCTGATAATTGTTTTGTCTCA
>CAZKOC010000098.1:6492-7703 GCA_964554275.1 uncultured Weeksellaceae bacterium | reverse complement strand
GAAATCAACAATGGTAAATTCAAAATTGTAAGTTTAGAAAACAAAGAAAAGCTGGCAGAAATAAATAATATCAATATAGAAATCGGCGGTGTCAATCTCACGGAAAGAACTTTGGAAAAAGACATTCCGTTTACTTATACCTCTTTTGAACTTAATTGTGACAGCATTTTTTATCAGATCAATCCGTCACAGGAACTAAAGGCAAATCTCCTGAAAGTCAATGACAACCTGTTTATTTTAAAGAATTTTAAAATTAATTCCATAGAAAATGTAGAAAAGCTGAATCCAAAAAAGCTTAGCTATCGCTTGTTACCCGACATTCAGGCGCCCAACGTTTCTTTCTCCGGTCTGGACTGGGGCTACGACAAAAAAGATGAATTCTATTTCACAGCAAATCTGCTGAAATTTGATTCGGTTGATGTAAACGTAAAAAATGACAAGGACAACCCAAATCGAAAAAATGATTCACTGGGATACTTAATTCCTTTCAGGTTAGACATTCAAAAAATAATCGTTGATAATTCAAAATTCAAAGTCGGGAATTCTCTTAACGCACAAAATATTAATATTCAGATCGATAAAATTAAAAACGAAGCAAATCAAAAACTTTCAATCGAAAATATTCTTCTGAGACATCCATTAATCACAACTTATTCCGGTGCAAAAAAATCCGGAAAAGAAAATACCGGAAAAACGGATTTTAAAGATTTCATTGAAATTAATAACATAAAAATAGAAAACGGCGAATACAGATTGAATAAACTTTCAAACAATCATAATTTACTGAAAATTAGCGATATAAATTTCATGATGGATAATATCAGAATGACACCGGAAACTTTCTTTGAAGAAATTCCGTTCATCTACAAAAATGTAAAGCTTTCGGCTGCCTCAATTGATTACAATCCTAATCATATTTATTCATTGAAAACCAAAAACATATTGTTGGATAATACCCATTTCACATTGAATAATTTTGAAATGAAACCGAAAATTTCCCGTGCTCAATTCGTGAAACAACTCGATAAAGAAAAAGATTTGTACACGATTTCCGCTGCAAAAATTGATATCCAAAATATGGATTGGGGATTTACGGGTCCTGATATGTTTTTCAAAATTCCTCAAATTGAGATCAATACTGCCGATGCCAATATTTACAGAAGTAAAGTCCCTACTGATGATCCAAAGAAAAAATTGCTTTACAGTAAACT
>CAZKOC010000098.1:0-6392 GCA_964554275.1 uncultured Weeksellaceae bacterium | reverse complement strand
ACAGAAGTAAAGTCCCTACTGATGATCCAAAGAAAAAATTGCTTTACAGTAAACTGTTGCGCGACCTACCTTTTAATTTGGAAGTAAAACATCTGGATTTAAAAAATTCGAAAGTTGTTTATGAGGAGGAAACCGAAACAAGCACGGGAGCCGGAAAGCTTACTTTTTCTAATTTCAATGCTAAAATCGACAACATTTACAGCGGTTATAAGAAATCAAGTGTTCCTGATTTGAAAGCTGATATAAAAACCAGTTTTATGAATGACTCCCGGTTGACAGCTATCTGGACATTTAACCCGATGAACCGCTCTGAGAAATTCAATATAAAAGGAAGTATTTTTAATTTTGACGCAAAGAAAATGACGCCTTTTGTAAAACCTTATTTGCATATAACTGCTGAAGGAAATATGCGGGAAGTACGTTATAATTTTACCGGGAATGACATAAATGCTACAGGAGATTTCGGAATTAAATATGACAACCTCAAAGTGACAATTTATAACAAAAACACGGGCAAGCAGCAAAAAGTCTTATCAGCCGTGGGCAATTTACTGGTAAAGTCAAATACCAAAGAACAATACAATGAAGTCCGGATAGAAACCGTCACCCGAAATCAAGACCGTTCGTTTTTTAATTTCTTTTGGAATTGCGTGCAACAAGGGTTGAAGCAAACATTACTGATAATTTAAAATGTTGAATTTCAAATTTGGAGTTATTTTATTATAATTTCATCCACAAAAATATAAGCAGGTTCTCCCGCGCTGATATGAGAAGCCGGTAATTTACCATAATTTTCCGCGACAACTTTCACATATTTTGCTTCAATGGGTTTAAATTTTACTTCGAATTTCTCAATCTGAACTGTTTCATCTTCCGGATTTACTTTGGTGGAAACTTCACCAAATAACGTAAACTCTTTCCCGTCGGTAGAAATATATACTTTCATCTTTTTTGGCATCAAAATCCACGGTCGGGCATCTTGTAAAAAATTAGCCGAAACCGAATGAATCTCTATCGATTTCTTCAAATCAATAACAGCCTCAAAGTCCGTTCCCTGATAACCCTGCCAATCACCTTTTCGCCAGTTTATTGTTCCTTCAATACCGTCCAGCAATGCTTCCGGGCTGTCGGCTGTATAAAGCGGATGGACTTTGGAATTGACTTGAATGGAATAATTATGAGAACGTTTAAAAAACTGAGCGGAAACGGTTTTGCTGTAATGGTTTCCTTTTTTGATATAGGTTTCTATACTCGAAGTTTTTGAAATTTTAATCGGTTCTTTATACAAAAAAAATGTCTTGTTGGCTTTATAATCCTCTGGATTATTTATCATATAATAAATTTCATCCTCTAGATTTAATGATTTGATTTCAACTTTCATTTCGTCTTTAAACAAACGGTTTTCGAATTCAAAATACGGAACGGGAATTATTTGCTCATAAGGTATAAGTTTCATGACACTTTCATCAAAGCCTAAGTAACTTTTTCGATAATCCTTATTTGGTTCATAATAATTCTGAGAAGTCTTTCCGTTTTCAAAATTAATTAGCACTTCATCAAAATATGGCTCAACAGTTTGCCATTCTTTTTGCCCAGGGGTTACATTGTAAACCCCAATAGAACTCAAAACATACCAAGCGCTCATCTGTCCGCAGTCCTCATTTCCAATCAATCCGTCAGGCGTATTTTTGTAAAAATTATCTAGTATAAAATGGATTTTTTCTTTTGTTTTTTCAGGTTTTCCAATGTAATTATAGAGATAGGCAACATGATGGCTTGGTTCATTTCCCTGTGCATATTGTCCCATTAATCCTGTAATATCCACTTGGTGTCGGCCGGTTGTTTCCGAAGGAAGTGAAAACATTTCATCCAGCTTCTTTTCAAAGTTTTCCTTTCCCCCATGAAATTCCATCAAGCCTTGAATATCCTGCGGAACAAAAAATGAATAGTGCCAGCTGTTTCCTTCCGTAAAATGATTGTTGACTTCGCGTCCATCAAACGGTTTCAGCCATGCGCCATTTTTCTTGGGACGCATTAGATGTGTTTCCGGATCGAAAAGATTTTTCCAACTTTGAGAACGTTGCATAAAGTATTCATAATCTTCCCGTTTCCCAAGCAACAATGCCATTTGTGCAATGCACCAATCGTCATAAGCGTATTCTAACGTTTTTGATACACTTTCGTGTTCATCATCAATTGAAATAAATCCGTTTTTCTTGTACGCTTCAAGTCCAAAATGGTCAAGCATCGCACTGTGTTTAGCCGCTTCATATGCTTTCTCATAATCAAATCCTTGGATTCCTTTGATCATCGCGTCTGCCATCACAGAAACAGAATGATAGCCAATCATACAATCGGTTTCATTGGAAGCCAGTTCCCAAACCGGCAAACGTCCACCCTGTTCGTATTGTGTAATAAATGTATTGATGAAATCTGCGGTTCGTTTCTGTTGAATCAAAGTGTAAAGCGGATGTGCCGCGCGGAATGTGTCCCACAAAGAAAAAACAGTATAATAGTCAAAGCCCCGGGATTCATGAACCTTGAAATCCCTGCCCATATATTTTCCGTCCAAATCCTGCACGATATTTGGTTGAATCATTGTGTGGTAAAGTGCCGTATAAAAAATGGACAATTTATCTTTATCATTGGATTTTATCTCGATTTTGGATAATTCTTTGTCCCAGGCTTTTTCAGCTTCTGATCTTACTTTGTCAAAATCCCAATGAGGGATCTCGGTCGCATTTAATTTAGCACCTTCAAATCCGGTAAATGAAAGCGAAACTTTGACTAATAGTTCTTCGCCTTTTTTAACTTTTTTCTTAAAAATCAAACCGTTCCCAGAACCTGGTCTTGGTTCAGGTAAAATAACCATAAAACCAGGATACTCAACAATCGGCTGATTAAATTCAATTCTTGCCCAAATCTGCTGGTTCGTTGCCCAAGCTTCACTTTTGCGGTAAACTTCTATAGTTTTATCGTCAATGATCCTGATTGCTGAATCTAATAATTTATCACGATGATTCAAATCCAAAATAATATTTGCCTGCCCTGCTTTGTTAAATTTGTATTTATGAAATCCGACTCTTGTTGAAGTAGTTAATTCCACATCAATATCATATTTATCCAAATGAACGGCATAATATCCGGCTGAAGCTTTTTCCTTTTCATGACTGAATCCGGACGAATATTCTTCCTGATCAAATGAATTTATCCCCATCGTCGTCATTAGCATAATATCACCATAATCAGAGATGCCCGTTCCGTTCAGGTGCGTGTGAGAAAATCCGTAAATTACCGAGTCCGAATAATGATACCCGCCGCAACCATCCCAGCTTCCGTCAATCCGGGTATCGGGTGAAAGCTGCACCATCCCAAACGGCATTGTCGCACCGGGATAGGTATGCCCATGACCGTCGGTGCCAATAAATGGATTTACGTATTGATGGTAATTCTGAGCAGAATGAAATTGAAACCCAAAAATCAGAATTAGTAAAAATTTGTTCATTGTGCGAATTGAGTTTATTCAAAAGTAGGAAAGATTATGAAAAGGTAATAATTTTGAAAATCTTTAATTCAATTTATCAATATGAAAACAGTACTCATCACAGGCGCAACTTCGGGAATAGGAATGGCAGCCGCTCGAAAATTAGCTGAAGAATTCCAGCTCATTTTATGCGGAAGAAGACAAGAGCGTCTAGAGGAACTAAAATCGGAACTGGAAATAATCACGCCTGTGACAACTTTACAATTTGATGTAAGAAATAAAAATGCTGTTTTTCAATCCATCGAAAATTTACCGGAAGAATTCAGAAAAATTGATGTTTTAATCAATAATGCCGGAAACGCACATGGTTTGGCTCCATTTTATGAAGCAAATCTAGAGGATTTAGAAGCAATGATTGATGGGAATGTAAAAGGAATTATTTATGTAACCAAAGCGGTTTTACCATTGATGATTCCCTTCGGAAACGGACACATTATAAATATTTCCTCTATTGCCGGAAAACAGGTATATATGAACGGAACCACTTACTGTGCATCTAAATGGGCAGTGGAAGCGCTCAGCAAAGGAATGCGTTTAGACCTGCTTCCGCATGGGATCAAAGTAACAAATGTGGCTCCGGGGGCTGTGGAAACGGAATTCTCCTTGGTTCGTTTTAAAGGTGATGAAGAACGATCGCAAATGGTTTATTCCGGATTTGAACCATTGAATGCACAAGACATAGCAGAAAGCATTTATTTTTCTCTTATGCAACCCGGGCATGTACAAATTGCCGACATTACTATTTTACCCAAAGCCCAGGCAGATGGAGGAAATATACTGAGGAAGTAAAAGCAGAGTTAATTTAATCTTCGTAACTTTAGTTTAAATTATAATTTATCATGATAAAGAACGGAATTATCTCATTTTTTTGTCTTTTAGCGTTTTTTTCCTGTTCATCGGACGATTCTTCACCTATTGACAATACTCCTCTCGAGGCTGAAACCCGGCTGAATGTTCCCTATGGAAATCACCCTCAACAAGTTTATGATCTGTATCTACCGGCCAACAGAACTACATCTGACACAAAAATTGTAATGCTCATCCACGGCGGAGCCTGGACAGCCGGGGATAAAAATGATATGAACGGAACGGTAGCGCTGCTCCAAACGCTTCATCCGGATTATGCGATTGTCAATGTAAATTACGTATTGGCAAATTCTGAAAATTATGCATTTCCCAATCAATTTTTTGATATTCAAACCATTGTCAACAAACTCACTTCCGAACGTAACGATTTACACGTAAAACCCGAATTCGGAATGATCGGAACCAGTGCCGGAGCTCATATTGCTATGATGTATGATTATAAGTACGATACAAATGACCAGGTAAAATTTGTAGCGGACATAGTAGGGCCTTCAGATTTTACGGACCCTTTTTATGAAGAAAATTTTGAAATCCCTACAATAATTCTCGCCTTGGTTAATCAAAATGCTTATCCGAACGGAACGAATTTCATAGAAGAATTAAGCCCGTTGTTTCATGTAAGCAATACTTCTTCTCCAACCTGTATGTTTTACGGAACCGAAGACCCGCTGGTGCCGGAATCCAACGGTGAAAGCTTAAAGTTGAAACTTGATCAGTTTAACATTGATAACAAATTGAGAATTTACCAGGGCGGACATGGGAATGACTGGAGTTATGAAAATTTGACTGAAGCTCAAGGTATTATCAGTGATTACATTGAAATGTATTTGGATTGAGGATGTAGATTGAATAATTTGAACCTTCCAGATGCGCAAGTTTACAGATAAATATCTGACTTCTCCGAAGTCCGAAGAAATTCAACTTATATCAAAATTCAGATTTCAAAATCGCTTTATTAATTTTCTTCACAAACCCCGGCCCTTCGTAAACAAATCCTGTATAAATCTGGATTAAAGATGCACCGGCATCCAGTTTTTCAATGGCATCTTCAGGGGAATGAATCCCACCTACACCAATAATGGGAAAAGCTTTTCCGCTTTTTTCGGAAAGGAATTTAATGACTTCGGTTGAACGTTTTGTCAATGGTTTTCCGCTCAATCCACCGGTTTCATTGTAATTTTCGGATTCTAAGTTGTCCCGAGAAACGGTTGTGTTTGTTGCTATCACACCGGCGATTTTTGTTTCTCGTACGATTTCGATGATATCGAGCAATTGCTCATTCGTCAGATCCGGAGCGATTTTCAACAAAATCGGTTTTGATTTGGGCTTTGCTAAATTTTTAGCTTGTAAAGCTTTGAGCAGATCCGTCAAAGGTTCTTTGTCCTGTAATTCCCGTAAGTTCGGCGTATTGGGACTACTGACATTTACCACAAAATAATCCGCTACTTCGTACAATTCATCAAAACAGATTTCGTAATCCCTGACCGCATCTTCATTCGGAGTAATTTTATTCTTCCCGATGTTTCCGCCAATTAAAACATGTTTATTGTTTTTCAATCGTTTTGCAGCTTCCACTACTCCATCGTTGTTGAATCCCATTCGGTTAATCAAAGCGGAATCCTGTTTCAGGCGAAATAATCTTTTTTGTGGATTTCCCGGTTGCGGTTTGGGTGTAACCGTTCCGATTTCAATAAACCCAAATCCTAAATTGGAAAGTTCTTTGTACAATTTCGCGTCCTTATCAAACCCTGCTGCCAACCCCACCGGATTTTTAAATTTCAATCCAAACACTTCTCTTTCCAAAAGTTTGTCTTCCGCCACAAACAAATTTCTCAAAATAACCGGAATAAAAGGGATTTTATGAATAAATTTCAAAAAAGTACACGTAAAATGATGGACTTTTTCCGGGTCGAATTGGAATAAGACAGGACGAATGACAGATTTGTACATCTTTTAAGAATCTTTGACAAAAGTAAGAAAA
>CAZKOC010000097.1:3613-7818 GCA_964554275.1 uncultured Weeksellaceae bacterium | reverse complement strand
CTGTTTCAAGAAGCAATAACTTATTTCGTAAATTGTCAGAAAGTGGTGCGCCTCCTACCAACAGAATTTTGATTTTGGTTAATTCATTAAAAGAATTTTCTGCCTGCATCGGAGTCATCGGGACAAAGTCAATTTTGTTCGGAGCATCAATGCTGATTTTTGATTTTGGTTCAACACAAAAAAGTTTTAGTTTCAATTCTATCGCTCTTGCTATCATCATTTTTCCGGCAATGAAATTCACCGGCATACAGAGCAATGCAGAATTTCCCTTTTTCAGTCCAAAAAATTCTCCCGTCATTTCGGAGCTCATTTTCATGGCACTTTTCGGAATTTTGAGTTCTTTCGGAATCCCTGTTGAACCGGAAGTTTTTGACAGGATAAATTCTTCTTCTGAAAACCAATCGCTTATAAATGCCATGATTTCTTTCTGCCAATCTTCATTGACATTTTGTGGAATTTTAAATTCTTCAGAAAAGTCCAGTAACATCATTCCGAATAGCTTACGCCCGCCTTTATTTCTGTTTCCAAATAATTTTTTGCCGGAGGGATCGGGCAATTATAATATTTGCTGTAGGCACAGTATGGGTTATATGCTTTGTTGAAATCAATAACTACTTTTTTATTTTTTATATCGTTGATTTCTAAGTCGATATACCTTCCTCCACCATAACTTGTAATGCCGTTCGTATCATCTGTAAAAGGTAAAAACAATGAACTTTCGTAGCCCTCGATCGGTGGATCTGATTGATAAACAGTTAATTCGAAAGGTTGATTATTTAATTTAAAGTTTACTTTTCCATATTCCTTATAGTATTTGATTTTCTGTGCAGAAGTAGGAAAAGGAATGGTTTTGCCATTTTCAATACGGGTAAACTTCGCCTTTACCAGAAGACCCTCATTTTTCGGGAAAAATGTAATGCCTTTGAAATTTTCTTTTTCATCTGCTTTCAACGGAGTTGTTTCAGGATTATCCCATTCCTCCTGTAAAGCACGTTGATGTCTTAAAAGTTCCATATAATATCTGGGCATACAGGAAATCAAACTAAACGCGCAGATTGTCAAAATTGAAATAATAAAACGATTCATGTTTTCAAAATTAAGTAAAATAAAGCTGGTTACCGATAACTTTCAATTTAGAATAAAAATTATTTTTAAATAAGCCGCCCGTTCCTAAGCCTTGTGGCATAGGGTTGTTTAGGGTGAATGCCCATTGCGCGATCGCATTTAATCCAATATTGCTTTCCAAAGCGGAAGTAATCCACCAGCCGATTTGAACTTCGTCTGCCAGATCAATCCATTCCCGGCTGCCACGCCAGCCCCCGACCAAGCTTGGTTTCAGGATGATGTATTGCGGTTTGATCTCATTGAGTAATTTTTGTTTTTCTTCAGGATAAAATATGCCGATTAATTCTTCATCCAAAGCAATAGGGACAGGGGTGCTTTGACAGAGTTCGGCCATTTGTGCTGCATTTCCGGATTTTATAGGTTGTTCTATGGAATGGATTTTTAATTGTGCTAATTGTTGTAATATCATTTTTGCTTGTTGAAAAGAGAACCCGCCATTGGCATCAACACGTATCTCCAGGTCTTTTTCGGGAAATTCAGTCCTAAGATTTTTAAGGATTCTATATTCCATATTCCAATCCACACCTATTTTTAGTTTTATACACCGGAATCCCTGGTTTAATTTTTCTTTTATCTGGCTCTGCATAAATTCTTCATTGCCCATCCAGATCAACCCGTTTATGAAAATCCCCTGGTTGCCTTTTATGAACTCTGAAGGAAAAAGAATCGGGTTAAAATCATGATGTGATTCTCTATTGATGTATTGTTCTTTTGCCCTAAAAAGTTGTTCTGCCCCAAACTGTATGGAAGGAAACTCCCGTAACTCTTCATAAATAGCATCAATCCCTAAGTCCATGTTTTGGCAGACCCATGTTAACTTATCCTCATAACAAGATTCATTCTCTGCGCTTAATCCTTTGAATAACCCACATTCGGCATAAAAGTCAGTTTCATCTGAATCTTCCATCGCCCATCTAAGCAGGTAAGTATCCTTTTCGGTTAATGTGCCTCTTGACGTTCCTCCGGGTTGTTTGAATTTGAGTTTGTAAGGCTGGAATGTTGTTTTCATAAGATGAAATGTTTTTCAATGATTTGTAAATGTATTAACATTTACGTGTCTAAAATGCAAGGTTGATTTTACTGATTTTTTAGATTAAATTTATTTCTGTTATAATTTGCTCGTTTTTAATTGATTATAAAATTTTTTAATATTATTGGTTTTTCAAGTAACTATATAAAAGACAAAAAGATGTTAAAAATTCAAAAATTATTTTTAAGTTAGTCGTTTAATTATAATTAACGTTTAACATTAACATTTTTAACTATGAGGAAGTATTTATTCTACTTGCTCATCCCCCTCTTGTCAACGATGGGGTATGGGCAAATTCTCCAGCAAGGTTTTGATAACATTACTACTTTAGCTGGAGCCGGTTGGACATTGTCCAACCAAAGCCAGCCAGTGGGAACTACAAGTTGGTTCCAGGGAAGCACGACCACTTTTCCATCTTATGAAGGTCCACCCACTTCATACATTGCGGCAAATTATGATAATGCCGCATTTGGATCTGCGGCCAGAATCAGTAACTGGCTGATCACGCCGGTTGTCAATGTAAAGGACGGAGATAAAATCACATTCTGGTCAAAATCTGCGTATGACGATGAATTTGAGGCAGACTGGGCTGACAGGCTTGAAGTAAGACTAAGCCAGGGAGCAACTTTTACCGCACCTGTAGGTGCAACAAGCGTTGGTTCTTTTACAACCGTATTACTTACTATCAATGAGGCATTGACAGAAGATGGTTATCCAAATGACTGGACACAATATGAAATCACATTCAGTGGATTAGGTACTACTCCGGTTCCAGTATATGTTGCAATGAGGTATCATGTTCTTAATACTTTTAATAACGGAAACTATATTGCAATCGATTCTTTTTCAATTACTGAAGGTACTGGAGGTGGAGACCCATGTGCCATCAGCACATTTCCATTTACTGAAACATTCGAAGCAGACAGTGCAAGCCGTGATTGTTGGTCAAATGAGCAGGTAACGGGAACTATAAACTGGAATTACAGAGCGGGAGCTCAAGGAGGAGGTCTCATAACTACTGCACACGGAGGAGCTTTAAATGCAAACTTTTTCATGGGTAATGTTAATGGATTTGTAACAAAGTTAGTTTCACCTAAATTAGATTTAAGTGGTGTCACTAGCCCGAAAGTAACTTTTTGGTATGGAAACGAGCAGTGGGCAGGCGACCAAAACGAGTTGCGGGTTTACTATAAGACATCCGCAGCAGGAGCCTGGACATTGATTCCTACTGCTGAATACACAACGAGCATTACAACATGGACAGAAGTTACACTGGATTTACCAAACCCAAGTGCAGATTATTATATCGCATTTGAAGGTGAGAATTATTGGTCTAGAGGTACTGTGGTTGATGATGTGACGATTGAAGGAGGTGCACCGGTTGATAACTGTGCTATCAACACATTCCCGTTCACAGAAACTTTTGAAAATGACAGTGCATCAAGAGATTGTTGGGCAAATGAGTATGTATCCGGAAATTTTGACTGGGTTTACAGAGCAGGCGGTGTTAACGGTCCGGTTATAACTACAGCACACGGAGGAGCGTTGAATGCTTGTTTCAATGTGAATGAACAGGCTACTCATACGACGAAATTAGTTTCACCTAAATTAGATTTAACTTCGATTACGAATCCTCAAGTCACATTCTGGTATGGAAATCAGGAGTGGTTTGGAGATCAGAGCGAACTCAGGATTTACTATAAGACATCCGCAGCAGGAGCCTGGACATTGATTCCTGGTGCTGAGTATATGACAAATGTAACAGCATGGACAGAAGTTACACTGGATTTACCAAACCCAAGTGCAGATTATTATATTGCTTTTGAAGGAGTAAATAACTGGACGAGAGGAATATTGGTTGATGATGTGACGATTGATGGAGAAGCGCCGGTTGACAACTGTGCCATCGACACATTCCCATTCACTGAATCATTTGAAGATGACAGTGCATCAAGAGATTGCTGGGCAAATGAGTATGTATCCGGAAATTTTGATTGGGTTTACAGAGCAGGCGGTGTTAACGGTCCGGTTATAACTACAGCACACGGAG
>CAZKOC010000097.1:0-3513 GCA_964554275.1 uncultured Weeksellaceae bacterium | reverse complement strand
GGAGTAAATAACTGGACGAGAGGAATATTGGTTGATGATGTGACGATTGATGGAGGAACGGTAGACCCTCCGGGAGATGAATGTTCACAAGGAGTATTGTCTAACAATTTACAGAACGGATCTACATTTGGAGGAGCAAATAATCAAAGATTAGCGATTGATATATTGGTAGATGAAGACACTACATTTACTCTTAATGAAGTAGAGCCTACTGTACTTACCGCTCCAGGAACTCTGGCAACATCTTTTAATTTTATATTCTACAGTGATGCTTCAGGATACCCTGGAACTGTAATAGAAACTGTAGGAGGAACAATAACTGCCAGTAATCTAACAGGAACTGCTTTTGGATTCGACTTTGTTAGATACACGGTCGAGTTAGATACTCCGGTAGTTATGACCGAGGGAGTATATTGGATGGAAATAGAAACAGACGCTCTTTATTGGGAATCAACTACAGCAAGTGTTCTGGGAAGTTCAATGGCATATTTCCACGCAGGTACAGCCGGTGTATGGCGTCACCCTGAAGAAAACACAGGAGGTGTTCCGACAGATTTGGTTTATGAATTAATAGGTACCTGTGAAGTAACGGTAGACCCTCCGGGAGATGAATGTTCACAAGGAGTATTGTCTAACAATTTACAGAACGGATCTACATTTGGAGGAGCAAATAATCAAAGATTAGCGATTGATATATTGGTAGATGAAGACACTACATTTACTCTTAATGAAGTAGAGCCTACTGTACTTACCGCTCCAGGAACTCTGGCAACATCTTTTAATTTTATATTCTACAGTGATGCTTCAGGATACCCTGGAACTGTAATAGAAACTGTAGGAGGAACAATAACTGCCAGTAATCTAACAGGAACTGCTTTTGGATTCGACTTTGTTAGATACACGGTCGAGTTAGATACTCCGGTAGTTATGACCGAGGGAGTATATTGGATGGAAATAGAAACAGACGCTCTTTATTGGGAATCAACTACAGCAAGTGTTCTGGGAAGTTCAATGGCATATTTCCACGCAGGTACAGCCGGTGTATGGCGTCACCCTGAAGAAAACACAGGAGGTGTTCCGACAGATTTGGTTTATGAATTAATAGGTACCTGTGAAGTAACAGTAGATCCTCCAGCAGATGGATGTTTAAATGTGAATCCGGATCTTACAAATGAAGGACAATATCCATCTGCGACATTTACTCCTTCATGTTCAGGAGCTCCTGAAGCAGTTACAACATTGGCTTGGACAGGTGAATTCTCAAAAGTTGCGGTAACGGCAGGAACTCAGTATGTATTCTCAAGTTCTATAAATACTGACTTTGTAACTATCGGTAATGAAGACGGAACTGTAGTATTGGCTGCAGGATTAGCTTCAGTAACCTGGACAGCGCCTTCAGATCAAGTGGTTAGATTCTACTTACACTTAAGTGATGAGTGTGACTGGGCTGCTTCTGGTCTGAGATCAAGAATCGTACAATGTGGTGATATTCCACCACCACCTGTAAATGACGATTGTGCTAATGCAATTGCCCTTTCTTGTGGTGATACAGTTTCCGGTTCAACCATTTCTGCAGGAAACTCTGGAGGAAATGATGCTGGTGACGTGTTCTATACATATACAGGAACAGGAGCTGAAGAGACGATAACTGTTTCATTGTGTGGCTCTGGATACGATACATTTATTAGAGTATTCTCAGACTGTACATTGACAAACGAAATCGAGTTCAATGATGATTTCTGTGGCTTACAATCAGAAGTTGAGTTCTATTCTGACGGAACATCTACTTATGTGATTATGGTAGAAGGATATAGTACCAATGTAGGAAACTATACCCTGAACCTATCATGTGAGCCGTATGAACCACCAACAGGATACTGCGAACCGGAATTAGATTGTACAGATGGTGATTTGATTACCAATGTAACTTTTGCAGGAATCAACAATACTACGTCATGTAGCCCTAACGGATACGGTGATTATACAGAACAGATTGCCGAGGTAGAAGCTGGAAGCACCAACGAAATTTCAGTAACTGTAGGTGACGGATGGGCTTTCGAATCTGTTTCAGTATGGATCGACTACAACAACAACTTCATTTTTGAAGAAAATGAGTTCACGTATATCGGAACAGGATCTGCAGGTGATGTAGTGGGTAATATTGTGATCCCGGAAGGTACTCCTGATGGACTATACAGAATGCGTGTACGTGTTGCGGCTGTAGGTGAGCTTGGAGCTACTTGGGATATGTCTTGTGATGAAGATCAATTCTTTGGAGAAACAGAAGACTATACTGTAAACGTTGGAGAACTTGGAATTTCTGATATGAATTCATTTGACTTCACTTACTATCCAAACCCTGTAAAAGATATATTGAACATAGATGCTAAGCAATCTATCGAAAATGTATCTGTGTACAATTTGGCTGGTCAGCAAGTAATGAGCAAGGTAAACGTATCGAACGGTAAAGTAGATGTGAAATCACTTTCTCCGGGAGCATATGTATTCCGAGTTACACTTGAAGGAGGTCAGGTTGAAACATTTAAAGTAATTAAAAAGTAATTTCTGATTACTTTTAAAATAAAAGTGTCCCGAAGCAATTCGGGACATTTTTTATTCGAATTAAATTTCAGACTAATATATCCGAAATAGAATTCTTCTTATATTTGTACTTAATTAAACAAAATCAAATGCTTTCTAAAACATCGCAATACGCAATTAAAGCCTGTATTTTTGTAGCAAGTAATATGAAAGAGGGAAAACGGGTTAACTTGAACGCAATTTCAGAAGCCATTAATTCTCCCGAGGCATTTACCGCTAAAATTTTACAGAAACTGGTAAAAGCAAAAATTCTAAATTCATTAAAAGGTCCCTCCGGCGGGTTTGAAATTAATAAAGAAAACATAACCCGGATTAATTTAGAATTAATTTTTGAAACCATTGACGGTAAATCCTCTTATACCCAATGTGGGCTGGGTTTAAATGAATGTTCAGAATTACATCCGTGCCCCATTCATTATAAGTTTAAACAAGTAAGAAATGATTTTCATAGGATGTTGGTATCTACGAATATTATGGACCTTACTGAGGAAAACCATATAAATAACACATATTTAAAGAATTAAAAAATGAGAACCACAATTTCGACATTAGATGATATAAAGCTGCTCGTAGATGATTTTTATGGAAAAGTGAGAAAAGATGAGCTGATAGGATATATCTTCGATGATGTGATTCAGGACAATTGGCCTGCACATCTGGAAAAAATGTACAGTTTTTGGCAGACTGTTTTACTGCACGAATTTACCTACAAAGGAGCTCCATTCCCAAAACACATGAAACTGCCTGTTGAACAAAAACATTTCGATCGCTGGCTTGAATTATTTCATGAAACTATTGATACTTATTTTGAAGGTGATAAAGCTGAAGAATTACGAATGCGCTCTATAAAAATGGCAGAAATGTTTATGATGAAAATTAATTTCTACAGAGAAAATCCCAAAAATTATATTC
>CAZKOC010000096.1:0-7837 GCA_964554275.1 uncultured Weeksellaceae bacterium | reverse complement strand
TTCAGCGAATATTCCAACAAACCGCCATTTCCTTCGACTTCTACAATGATATAATCTTCGCCGATAATTATATTTGTAATAACCGGCTGAGCCGGTGCCTCTATTTCTATTGTGAAACCTCTCTCACATCCGTTTTCGGTTGTTACAGACAAAGTATATATTCCGGGTCCTGTTATGGTAATTTCAGATCCTGTATGCTGTTGGTTTCCCCAAGTCCAGATGTAATTCTCATCAGGATATTCATTGCCGGCATCAAGGACAAGTGTTTCTCCCGAGCACAGCGGAGGGAATTCTCCGTCAAATGGTGATTCGGGCAGTGGAGATAATTCAAATTTGACAGGAATAATTACAGGACAATAATCTTCTTTTTCTAACCTTACATAAATAATTCCCGAGCTTTCTTCCGTTATAAATTCCTCCGGATTATTAATTGGGTTGGTATCGTTTTGTGCATCAAATTCAGTAAGGTAATATGTAAAGTTGGTTCCATATTCATTTGTAAGCTCAGGCTCTATGGCAGTTAAATTTATGATTTCTTCTTCACACTCTGCATCTAATTCAAATGTTCCATTATAATGTGGCACTTCATTTCCAACTATAAATTCAGCCATGCGACGGGCCGAGCATGATCCGTTATAAACCACAATCCAAATTTGGGTGTTACCGGTAATAATGTAATTATCTAACTGAATTTCCGGAATAGGGTTTTCACCTGTATTGGCATTTGCTTCACTTGTATAATAGGTGAAAATTATTCCTGTAGTATTTGTCATCAATTCTCCTTCAAGTTCGGTCAAATTAATCGTAAAAATGCCGTTAAAGTCATCATCGCAAACTGTAAAGGGGCCTAACTCCAATTCTTCGGTCAAACCGTCAAGCCCTTCCGAGGCTTCTAAATTTACCCGGGAAATTTTGGAACAAGCCCCATTTGAAATCAATACAAAGTACGTAACGGACTCTCCGGGTTCAAGGATCACGATGGCCGATTGAGGATTTACCTGATTTTCGGCGTCTGTCTGGGTAAGATAATAAGTGAAAACAAATCCTGCGGCGTCATCTACCAGCAACGGTATGGCTTCTGCATTCAAGTCAAATTCGACATGCCCATCAAAATCATCATCGCATTTCGGGTCGATTGAAATTTCCGGCTCCGCTGCAGGTATCTCACCAATTTCAAAATCAATCCTGATGATACTGAAACAAAATCCATCTTTTTCCAGGCGTGCATATACCGAACCAGAAGTTGTAACCATATAATTCTCAGGATCAGGAATGAAGTCCAATCCCCCTATAAGTGCTTGGTTTTCCGTTTCATAATAGAAATAATTTACTCCTGTTTCATTTGTAAATTCATTCTGGATCTGAGTTAAATTTATGACAGCGCCTTCCCCTTGTTCAGCACAAAAAATATCTTCCGATAATGAAAATTCTTCGCCATTCACAGGCAGGTTTTCTCCCAAATCAAAAACGATTTCGTATGGCTCCGTGGCACAAATACCTCCGGGATTAAATTCTTTTTCAACAACTACCCAAATGGAAAACGGAAAAGTTGAAATCTCGTAATCGCCCCATTCTGACTGGGGGATTTCATTTGTGAGGGAAGCCTCCGTAAAATATGAAAAAGTTAATCCCAATAAACTGCCTGAAATTAACTGATTTTGTAAATTGGTTAAATTCACTTCGATAGTTCCATCCGAATCTTCATCGCAATAGTATTGGGTTTGAACTGGATTTAATTCCGGCATGGAATTTACAATCAGGTTTATTTCAGCAATATCATAGCAATCTTCCCCATTCTGGACTTTTACATAAACGGTTTGGTTATAAGGAGTTGTATTTGTGTAATTTGTCGGGTTGGGAATAGGATTTATGTCATTATTTAATTCCAATAAACTTTCAAAATAATTAATACTATAAGACAAAGAGTTTGAGATGATTAAGTCATTTTGAGAAGTCAGGTCAAATTCTGCAAATCCATCTCCGTCAGGATCACATTCATACATCTGTACGTTTTCGGTTTCTACTTCCACTACGTCCATGTAAACAAAAACATTTTTGATGCTATGCCGATCGCTTGCCGCTCCGGTTGAGGCTGAAAATCCAAAATAACCTTCGGCTATATTTTCCGCTCCGTCATGCGATGTGGGAGAAAATGAACATATTTCCACGCCTGCCAGGGTAATGGTAATTAATCCGTTTTGCCACTCAATAACCGCATGCTGATAGCCTGAAGAACGCACATTTATACCTTGTGTAAGTGTATTAAAAAAATACATATTTGCGGCATTGTTTATCTCATGATATCCTTGTCCGTATAATATCTGCAATTCGCTTTGGGAACCCTCGGTGGCGTTGTCGAAAGTATCCATGACTACCATAATCCCTCGTCCGTCGGCAGGAATCCCAATCCCGCCTCCATCTACAAAATCTTCAGGTGGATTTTCCAAATACCAAAAAGCAATACCATCGCCATTTCCAAAATTCCAAGTTCCATTTCCCCAAATCCGGAAATCAAATTCTATACGCCATTCTTTACATTGGTTTAAATTATAAGGTGTTGAATAATAAATAGCAGCTTTTTGAGATGTAACATCTTGTGTAAAAATAAACTCATCCGCATTTACAAATCCACCCCCACCCTGCCCTACGACAGTCCAGCCGGAAACATTCATTGGGTTTCCTGTAAGTTCGGCTACCAATGTAGTTTGAGAAAATATTCTACTATAGGGAGCAATAAATAGAATTATCAATAACCATAGGCAATATAAATTCCTGATTTTTAGGTAATTATTTTTCATGTGTGTTAATCGAAAATAATTAAAGCAATCGCCTAAATACTTTAAAGGATTGCAGTATGATAATTACAATCTCTCAAAGATAATTAATTATTGTTAATGAAATTTAATTTCCCCCAAATGACATAAGGTCCTATCTACTCCTTATGGAAATATGGCCGACAAATTTCTGAGCTACAGTCACTCCGTCCGAAGGTACTTCCATGATGTACCAATAGTCTCCGGATGGCAGCGGATTGCCCGTGTATTTCCCATCCCATACATAATTACCATCGAAAGTCGTGTCCACAAAGATCTTTCCGTAACGGTCAAAGATCCTGATCGTGGCTCCCGGAGTCACATGGATACCCCTCACTTCCCATACATCGTTGTAGCCGTCTCCATTGGGTGATACAAAATTGGATATATCCAATACCACTACCTGGTGCTTGTCTGTCATACATCCGTCTTCTCGAACATATACCGTATAGAGTTCCCCCTTTATCAAATTGTCAAATCTCGGACTGGTCTGCCACAATACTCCGTTCAGTGAGTATTCCAATAAGCCGCCGCCTCCCTGTGCAAATACAATCAGGTAATTTTCGCCGGATTCTACCGAAGTAATGACCGGCTGCGCCGCAGACTGTACCACCAGGTCTTCCCTGCTCTCACAACTGTTGTCTCCCGTTACAGTCAGGGTGTAAGTCCCGGGAGCTGTAATTGTCAGAGCCGGCCCTGACTGGCTCTGGTTGTTACCCCATTCCCAAAGGAAGCTTGCTGTTGAATCATCACTGCCTGCCTCTACTTCTATCTCGTCTCCATCACAAATCACACGCACCAATGGCTCCAGTCCTTCTATGCTTGGAGAAGGCCTTTGTTCATATTCTATCTCCAATATAACCCAGCATCTGTCTGCCTTTTCAAGCCTTACATAAACAGTTCCGTCTCCTGAAGGCTCATATGCCGTTTCTTCCGCTATCGCGTTGGTCTCATTCTGCGCATTGGGCAGCGTTTCATAATAGGTGAAAGTGATACCGCTCTCCAGGGCCATTGTCAATTCGTATTGCGTTAAATCTATTTCGTCTCCCTCACAATATCCTATGGGACCGTATGTTCCCGAATTGTGCTGTACTTGCTGCCCTGCTGTGAAGTCTACTTCTATGATCTCAGGACATCTGTTGTTTTTTTCCAGACGTATATATATAGACCCCACTCCGGCCGGCATATAGTTCGTCACCCCAGTGATAGGGCTGGTTTCGCTCTCTGCATTGCCCTGTGTCTGATAGTAAGCAAAGGTAACCCCGGTTTCTGCCGTATAATTACCGTGGAACTGTGTCAGATTCAATGGCTCACCTTCACAAAACGGAATTTCATAAGGTCCTGACAAAAGGGAAATTCCCTGCCCTTCCGTAAAATCAACTCTTATGATTTCCGACCTGCAGCCTTCTCCATTGGAAGCAACTACCCAGATGCTCGAAGGTAATGACGTAAATTCATAACCATTCCATTGCCCGGAAGGAATCGGATTGTTGTTCTCTGCATTTATCTGGCTCGTATAGTAATTGAACGTCAATCCGGTGGTCGAGACAGTCAACTGCTCATCTATATCTGTCAGATCATATGCGAAAATCCCATCAAAATTATCGTCGCATAATGGTATCGCATTTATTTGATCTAATGCTATTCCTATGGCTACCGTAACTGTCAAAGTATATGTTTCAGTACATAGTTCTTCATCGGAAGGAGTGAAAGTGTAGGTCGTAGTTCCTACTGTATCCGTATCAATCACCGCAGGTGACCATGTCCCGGAAATCCCATTTTCTGACATCAAGGATAATACATCTGGTGTTTCCCCCTGGCAATACTGATTCGAAATATCAAATTCTGCAATCAACAAATCAGTTATGGTTACTGTTAAAGAAGCATCCGCAGCACACTGACCATCATCTGATGTGAAAGTATAGGTTGTCGTTCCCACTGTACTCGTGTCAATTACCGAAGGTGACCATGTCCCCGTAATACCTTCATTAGAGTCAGGAAGATCGGGGGCTTCACTATTCTGACAAAGCGGCTCTATTCCCACAAAAGTTGGAATAATCTCATCTACTATTTCTACCTCTAATGTGGCAGGTTCTGTCGCACATTGTCCCGCATTAGGTGTAAATGTATAAATTGTCGTATTGTCAGGGTCGAATGCAGGTGACCAGGTTCCGGTATATCCTTCAATTGAAGTTGGGGGTAATGGATTACTACCCTCAGGACATTGAGGAGGTATGGGGTTAAATGTTGGTGTTTCGCTAGGAGGCAAACAAGAACCAACTACAATAGGTATACGGCTATCACAGTCAGTTCCCTGCGGACAGCATTGGACATAAATAACAGTTCCTTGCGGGCATACATTTCCGGCATCATATGTAAAAGGCGAGCCCGAACCTAGCATTGTACCTCCGAATTCTGCTGTCCACCAAGTAATTTCATTGTCATTCCCACAACCACCAATTAATTCTACTGTATAATTAGGTTCCATATCCTCACAGCCGGTAATTACTTCATTCTGAGGAGCCGGATCAAATAAAATTATGTCGCTCTCCACTGTATTGATCGAAAAACTAACTATATTGATATTCTCATCAGGAGTTGACCAACACCCTGTATTTCCATCTGAAGTACCCTGCAAAGAAAAAGAGGTAGTTGTCGTTTCTACTTTACTGTTGCAAAAAGTCATATCGAAGGCTATTAAAAAGGGAGTGGTACAGCTCATACTTGACTGCCCATAATTATTGCTAGGGATACCATCATTCACTGTTGGAAAACATTCCCCTGGACACGAACTACCTGCGCTTGCATCATAGTAAAACCCAATCCCACCCGTGTCTTGCGCCGAACAAGAAGATCCAGTACAAGAAGTTTGATAAATCCATCCGGCGGGTAAATTCACGTTTGCAACGCTTATATTGTCACCTGTAGGGAAAAAGAAACCATGAGGCCAGTTAACACCGGGCTGATTGTATCTTAAATTATTCATTGTTATCCTTAGTGTAGTATAACCACACGGATCTGTAATGACCAATGCGCCATCTACTACTGAACTTCCTTCCCCATCAATAATCTCAGCAGTAATGACTGGAGCTGATCCACAGTTAAAGTTCCCGGTGCGGACAACATTAAATACATTTACCTGCTGAGCAAAAGTAAACTGAGCTAAAAGCAAAAATACTATATAAAGTCGATTTCTTAGCATTTGGCAAAATTTTTTGTGTTAATTAAATCTGTCATTCTAAACCACCCTATGCGTTAAAGCGACCCTTCATTTATATATTTTTGAAGAATAGGTTGAATCGGCGTAATACCTTCCGTATCAATCTGCAGATAATAATTACAGATAAATTGTTTATCCTCGGGGCTAATTCGTTCATTATATAAAACTTTTAGAACTTCAGATCTTTGATAAGTATATTTAGCATGCACACTCATATCATATCCATCAGGAATTGATTCTAAAAACTCTAGAACCTCTGATGGTAGTTCAACTGAAATACTATTAGTGGTTAAATAATATAAATGATCTAATGTTCTATTGGTCGGATGTGATTTTGATAAATCAATAGTCAAATACTGAGAAGAATTCTCTTTTTCTGAATTTTGAGCAAATGTCAAAGTAAACGTTACTAAAAAATACAGCAGAAAAAATTGTTTGGTTAAAAATTTCATATAGTGTTAATTATTCCTCTTTAAAAATTTATAATATCAAATATTAATAATTCCATATTTTAGGAAAGTTAAAATCTTTCAAATATAAAAATTATTCTTAACGATTATTTAAAATTTAACAAAACAAATTTGAATATAGAATTAATATAAAAAGCAGAGCAATATCTATTGCTCTGCTTTAAAATCTAAAACCATTTTTGATATTAAGATTTTCCTTTGTGTGCTCCGGTCTCCAAATCCGTATTAAATATCTTTACTTTATCCCCTTTTTTAATGCCACTCTTAATTTCAGTATAAACACCATCAGAAATTCCTGTTTCAATAATTGTTTTCTGGAAAACGGGGCTGTCATATTTTTCTGTTCCGGGTTTGAGGACCTCCACATAAGGTTTGCCTTTTTCATCATACCGGATATGGGCGGATTCCAAAGCAACACTATTTTTAGCTTCAGAAAGTATGATCTCGGCATTGGCACTGTAATTGGCTCTGAGAAAAATATCATTTTTAAGGTTTACATCTGCTTTTATTTCAAACTGAACAATTCCGCTCGTATCTACTCCTGAAGGTGATATATAATTTAAGATTCCTTCGAAATTTTCATCAGGTAAAGCTCCAATGGTTATGCTCAAAGGCATTCCCTCTTTTAGTTTTCCTACATCAGCTTCGTCCACATTCCCTTCAAAAATCATCTGACTGACATCTGCCATGGTTGCAATTGTTGTTCCTACACTGAAATTGTTGATTTCCTGAACCGTATTTCCGATTTCTACGGGGATTGACAAAATCATCCCTGAAATCGTCGCACGGATTTGAATGGTAGCATATTTTTCCAGTCCGGGCGCTATACCGGTCTGCGCAATTTTATAGTCGCTCTGTGCAGCTTTCAGGTTTTGCTGTGCCATTTGGTAGCTCGCGTAAGCATTGTCATATTCTTGTTTGGGTAAAACTCCTTGATCATATAAATTTTTGGTTCGGTTAAATTGAATCTGTTCATTACTCAAAGTAATTTTTGCCGAATTGATTTGCTGCTGTGCGGCATTCAGACTGCTTACATTGGGAATCACTTTCAAAGTCGCGATCAGAGCTCCTTTTTCTACCGTTTCTCCTTCTTTTACATGGATTTCCGAAATAACCCCCGAAATATTGGGTTTGATTTCAATAACTTCTCGTGGCTTTACAGCTCCCGTCGCAACAGCTTTGATGGAAATATCTTTTGTTTGCACCTCCGTAGTTTCGTATTTCTCATTTTCTTTTGTACTTGTCTGGTACATATAAAATATGGCGGCTACAACTGCTGCAATAAAAACAATGATCAATAAAATCTTTAAGCCTTTTTTCATTTCAGTAATTTA
>CAZKOC010000095.1:0-7848 GCA_964554275.1 uncultured Weeksellaceae bacterium | reverse complement strand
CTCTGAATTGCCGCATATTTCTTCGCCATCCGCTCAGGATGGAAGCTTGTTTCATCGTGATGAAAATATAAATCGGGACAATACAAAGTCCTACGAATCCCACCCAGAAATTTGCATTGAACATGAGAATCAATGCAATGAATGAATTGGCAAAAAGCGGTAAAATATTGATGAAAAAATTCTGAACCAATCGGGTTAAACTTTCAATCCCACGGTCGATTCTCGTTTGGAGTTTACCGGATTCGTTGTCATTGGCAGTATAAAAAGCCATTCGATAAGTAAGAATTTTATCGACAATGGCTTGTGCTAAATCGCGCGAAACATAAATCCGTAACTTTTCGCCGTAAAATTTTTGCCCGAATGTAATGACGACATTGATTATTTCTTTTGTCATCAAGATGAGGGTAATGGTCACAAGCAGGTTCAATCCGGAATTTAAACCCCTTCCGGATTCTACCAATTTATTGACTTCATCAACGGTATATTGTAAAGTAAGCGCATTGACTTGAGCGGTAAAAGAGCCTACCAAAGTGAGAAACAGAGCTCCAAAAACCAACCAACGGTAGGGTTTTACATAAGGCCAAAGGTTTTTAAAAAGGGTCAGAAGCGTCATTGTATTTCAAATGTAATTCAAAGTTTTGAAAAATTCTCAAAAACTCCCAATCCAAAAAGGGCAAAATCATATTTTACAGGATCGTTTGGATCAAATTTTTTCAATTCTGCATTAAGTTCTGAAACAGCTTTCCAATCATTTTGTTTACGTGTTAAAATTCCTAAATTTCGGGCAACATTTCCTGAGTGGACATCAAGCGGGCAAACCAATTGAGATGAAGAAATATTTTTCCAGATTCCAAAATCCACTCCTTGCTTGTCGGAACGAACCATCCAGCGCAAGAACATATTGAGTCGCTTTGCTGCCGAACCATTCGCGGGGCTCGATAAATGCTTTTGTGAACGAATTTCGTGCGGAATTCCTACAAATATTTTTCTGAATCTCTCAATCGCCTTAAAACTCTCGGGTTCATCAGGTTCAAATCTGAAGCTGTTTTCTAAGCCGTTATGATTTATGTAAATGTTTTGCAATGAGCGGAGGTAGAAATGTAAATCAACGGAATTAATGGTTCTGTGTTTGAATGATTCGATTTTATCAAATTGATTTTCCGAATAATTCATTACAAAATCATAAGGGGAATTCCCCATACGGTTCATCAGGTCAGTTGCCTTATTGATGATCATTTTCCGGTTCCCCCATGCCATGGTAGCTGTGAGAAAAGCTACGATCTCAATATCTTCTTTTAGTAAAAATCGATGGGGAATCTGAATCGGGTCTGATTCTATAAAGTCAGGATGATTGTATTTTCCAACTTTTTCGTCTAAAAATTCTTTTAATTCAGTAAAATTCATTCGTCCAATTTTTCTGAGTAAAATCCGTCTTTCAAATTTTCAGTTCGCAATTGCGGCCGGATTTTGTATCTCTTTTTCAAATGCTTCAGCATTTTTTTGTTTACACAAGGAAGTTCGCCATTGGCTGTCATCCATAAAAGCAATTTTTCGTTTCCCGGAGAATTGTAAATAAGATTTCCATCTTTAACTTTTTCATAGATGAAATTATAACGGGAATTTTGTGAAGGAATTAAAATATTTTCGATTTTAAATGTTTCTAATTCGTCAGAAGTAAATGAGCTGTTTCTAAAATTTGATGTATTTAAGGAAAAGACCAATGTAGCGACAGGCAATATGCTAAATAATACAGTAATTGGAATAACCATTTGAGGTAAGCCCGATAAAAATTTGATTAAAATGTAAATATTCATTCCAATTATTAGTGGAATAAAAAAACGATATTGTGGTGAAGTGGAAAATAAGACGATAAACTGAATCAGGGCATAAACATATAACCAAAATAAGGTTTTGTTCTTTCGAATGAAAACAGGGAAAATTACAAGTAAAATGATAATGAGCTTGTTGAATATACTTCGTAAACCCGGTTCCAGGAGCCAGTATTTAAAATATTCAATAGTAGAAAGCTGTTCAATTTTAGGATTTTGAAGAGATGTAATGGAGTAGTTTCTTGTTAACATGTAATAGAATTCCAATAATTCCGGAGGTATTTTCCAGTCGGGACTGAAAATATTTCCTAAAAAATCCGTCGGATACATAAGGTAGCCGGAAATGATATAATTTTTCAGACAAAACGCTATAAGCGAAATCATTCCGAAAATTGCGGAAAAACCGAATTCTTTTTTGATCAAATTATGTTTGACTGCTAAAATAAAAGGCAAAATCAAAATAGGAAATACGGTGATTTTAACCAAAATGAGAAATACCGATAAAATCAGAATCTGTCTGAAATCGTTTTGATTAATTTTATAGTTATGATAAAACAAATAAAAAATAATTTGTGAAATTAAAAAAACAGGTAAATCAGGAGAGGGGGCACTAACGAATTGGAAGAAAAATAAATTCCCAAAAGGTATTATTCCCAAAAACAAATCTGCTGCAACCTTGCTTTTAAAATATTGATTGAGATGATTTAGAAAATAAATTGAACATATCAATAAAAAGAACCCGTTCAGGTCATTCAATGATTGAGAATTAAACCCAAAATTAAACCCGCTTTGCAGTACATGCCAGCCCGACATTTGCCCCAAATAGATATGTAGGTTTGCCAACCCTTTTACAATCCCGAAATCGTTTAACCATTTAATGGACTGTATGTAATAGGTTTCATTGTCAACAATAAAAGGTTTTGTGCTGCTTTGCATAAGAATTAAAACCAAAATCAGGACTCCTAAAATCCGAATTGATTTTTTCCAATTTTTCCATTCTTGAAAATCTTGCCGGATTTGATTCCCAATCAAATTTTTTCTAAAAAATATGCATATGGTGGCCAAAGAAAAATTCACTAAATAAAATATGGAATTAATAGGGAAGAGAAGCGCATAAAAATGAATCAGCAGCATTTCTGCAAAAAGTCCATATAAAAGCAAAAAAAATAATGGTTGTTTTGGACGTAAAAATGAATTAAACAATGTTCCCATCCCTAAACAGATGAAAAAAATGTAAACCCAGTTAAGCAAAATGAGTATCATGATTGCTTATATATCAAACTTACCATCGGTCATGACCAGCTTCCGGTCGGCCATGTTTGCGAGCTCTTCATTGTGGGTTACGATGACAAAAGTTTGCCCGAATTCGTCTCTCAATCTAAAAAACAGCTGATGAAGCTCTTCCGCATTTTTGGAATCCAAATTTCCCGAAGGCTCATCTGCGAAAATTACTTTGGGTTGATTGACCAACGCCCTTGCAACTGCAACGCGCTGTTGTTCACCTCCGGAAAGTTGTGAAGGTTTGTGATGCAGTCTTTTGTCCAAGCCCAGAAATTGTAACAATTCTTTTGCCTTGCCGTGAACTGTCGATTTCTTTGAATTACTTATATAGCCGGGAATGCACACATTTTCAAAAGCATTGAATTCCGGTAACAATTGATGGAATTGAAAGATGAATCCTATATTTTCATTTCTGAATTCCGATAATTTACGATCAGATAAATGGGTTATATCTTCTTTTTTTATGAGTATCTGGGTGTAATGAGAAGCAGGGTCAGTGCTTTTTTCCAAACTGCCGAGAATCTGGAGCAATGTGGTTTTTCCAGCTCCGGAGGCTCCTACAATGGAAACTACTTCGCCTTCGCTTACGTCCAGTGAAACACCTTTCAGTACTTCTAAATCACCATATTTCTTATAAATGTTCTTTGCTGAAATCATTGGGTTAAAATTAAGTACAATTGTAGAAAGTACAAAGTATAATGAAGAAAGTAATCACATCACATCATCATACCTGATTTATATAAAAAGAACGTGAAGTAAAATGAAGTATAATTTGACGATTAAGCCAGAAATAACTTAAACGTAACAATGGCTTAATTCTCAGTACATAAAGGAGTTTTAATTTTGCAGAAACTCGCTATGAGTAGAAAAGTAGATTTAATCATCCTTTCAGATATCCATCTTGGCACTTATGGTTGCCGCGCAAAGGAATTAGTTCAGTATTTAGAATCCGTTCAACCTAAAACTTTGATTTTGAACGGAGATATCATCGACATTTGGCAGTTCAAGAAAAGATATTTTCCTAAAAAGCATTTGAGTGTGCTCAAAAAAATCATAGGTTTTGCAGCCAAAGGAACAGAAGTGGTTTATATTACCGGAAATCATGATGAAATGTTACGTAAGTTTACCGATTTACAGTTAGGGAAAATCACGCTTGTGAATAAAAAAGTGCTGGATTTAGAAGAAGGTAAAAAAGCGTGGGTGTTTCACGGAGACGTTTTTGACGCCTCGGTCCAACATTCTAAATGGATTGCCAAATTAGGTGGAGTAGGGTATGATTTGCTGATTCAACTGAACAATGCCATTAATTGGTGTCTGGCAAAAATGGGCAGGGAAAAATATTCACTTTCAAAGAAAATCAAAAAAAGCGTCAAAAAAGCGGTTAAATATATTTCAGATTTTGAAAATACAGCATCCGAACTTGCCATAGAAAAGGGTTATGATTATGTGATTTGCGGACATATCCATCAGCCCCAGATGCGTGAAGTGAAAAATAAAAAGGGGAGATGTATGTATTTGAATTCTGGTGACTGGATTGAAAATTTAACTGCACTGGAATACCACAAAGGAAAATGGTCCTTGTTTTCTTATGAAGAAAATAAAAACAATTTAGGATTGAGAGAGGAAGAAGAAATAAGCGATATGACTCTGGAAGAACTGATTTCTTCTGTAACTAATTTGAAATAAATTTGTTATCCTGATAAGAGAAGAATCTTTGTAAGTTTGAAATAGTTAAAGATTTCTTGGTTTATTCCTGTGCCTTCGGCTTTCCTCTTGATATCAAATCTCGAAATGACATATAAAAAACTTAATGAGATTTAAATGAAAATACTTTATGCTTTACAATGTACCGGAAATGGACATATCGCGCGTGCACAGGAAATCTTACCGGTGCTGGAAAAGTACGGCGAAGTCGATTTGCTGATAAGCGGACATCAGTCACAAATTTCATTACCTAAAGAACCGAAATACGTTTTCAAAGGAATTTCACTTTTGTACAATGTGCATGGCGGTCTTTCTTATTGGAAAACCCTGCTCGGGAATGATTTTATGACTGCTTTGAAGAATATAAAACAGTTTTCTTTGGATGAATATGATTTGGTTTTAAATGATTTTGAACCCATTTCTGCCTGGGCGTGTAAATTGAAAAAGATCAAATCGATAAGCCTGAGCCACCAGGCAGCAATGCTTTTTCCTGAAACTCCAAAGCCAGAACATAAAAATTGGATAGGGGAATTGGTACTGAAGCATTATGCACCGACAACCTATAAAATCGGATTTCATTTTGAAAAGTATGATCCAAATATATTTCATCCTGTAATTCGTTCCAGAATCCGAAATTTAAATCCTACTGATTCCGGGCATTATTTGGTTTACCTGCCCAGTTTTTCAGATGAAATTATTGCAAAGGAGTTAGGGCAGATTCCGGTTTCGTGGAAAGTTTTTTCAAAACATTCAAAATCAAAATCCGTTCACAAAAACGTAGAGATTTCTCCGGTTGATGAAAAGGATTATTTAAAAGAATTTGAAAGTTGCAGAGGGGTTCTCTGTAACGCCGGTTTTGAAATGTCGGCTGAAGCGCTTTATCTCAAAAAGAAACTTTTTGTGATTCCCATCAAAAATCAATATGAACAGCTATGTAATTGTATAGCTATAGAAAAGCTGGGCGTTTCATCAAGCAATGGATTTGACTTGGAGAAAATTCAGCAATGGGTTAGTTCAGATGCAAGAGTAGAGGTAGAGTATAAAGACGAAATAGAGGAAATCATTCAAAAAGTAATAGGATTGCAACTTTGATTTCTGGTTTATCTCTTGAAAAGGGTAATGGTTGGGATAGTGTCCTAGCTTTCCCTTCCAAAGGAGTAAGAAACTTCATTGCAGCGGTTGTTTTTACTTTTTGTTTTTGACAGAGCGTTAAAATCTCATTAATTGACTTGGTAAAAAAACTTTCATTATAACCTCACGCTTTGTTCGAAACGGAATAAATCGTCAGGGTCTAATTTGGATTTGATTTCCTGCAATTTCGCATAATTATTCCCATAATAGGCGGTTTCCCAATCGGGGAAATTAATGTCAGGATAATTTCTGTATTGTGCCGAAACTCCGCTGGAACGAAATAAATTTTGAATTTCCTCAAAAGCGGAAATAAATTTCTTTTCCTGTGAAGGATTGTCCCAATACGATTGTAATTCACTTAAATAAGTAAATTGACGATGTGGATAAGCAGAATTCTTTTCGAAATCAGGATTTTGGATATTTCCACCCAATGTGTTGATCTGGTAAATCATCCCTGGGTTTGCAATTACTTTTTCAAAAACCTGTGGTAAAACCGATTCGATTTCTTCGATTCCTTTGTACAACCCTGCCGAAGCATTTTTGAAATACAACGGATCTTTTCTGCCATAATAGCGTTTCAGGGCATTGGCCAAAGGCTGATTGTAAGTTGGTTTATACTCGTCTGACAAACTTCTCAACCCGGAAAAAGTTGATTCGAATCCTGAAGAATGTTTTTGGTAATTCGTGATGAGAACCGTCAAGGTTTTTCCATTCAGGACAAATGCTGAAAACGCTTCTTCTCGTAAATTACCTGAAAATGAAAACCATGTGCGAATGAGCTGCATAAATCGCTCTTCATTGAGGTTCCGGAATTTTAAGCGGTAACTGCTAAAAGAGTCAGGTGCTTCATGTGTTTTGAAATACATTTCCGTAACCACACCAAAATTTCCGTTTCCACCTCCGCGGCAAGCCCAAAGTAAATCCGGGTTTTTATCAGAGTCCTGAACATACCCGTTGCCGTCAACTAATTTAACCTGAATCAAGTTATCGCAAGTAAGTCCATGCTTTCTGCTGAAAAACCCGTAACCGCCACCGAGTGTAAGCCCGCCAATGCCTACCGTTCCACAGGAGCCGGCAGGGATGATTCTTCTTTTCGGTAGAAATTCAGTATAAATTTCTTGTAAAAGACAAGCGGGTTGCAACATCACTTTGTCACTCTCGAGCCACTGAATTTTATTCATTTGAGACAGGTTAATGAGCAGACTGTCATTACCGCAAGAAAAAGCCTCGAAACTATGCCCGCCGCTTTTGACCGAAATCTTTAATCCGTCAGATTTTGCTTTTAAAATTGCAGCCTGAACACCTTTTGTAGTCAAACAAAGTGCGATTGTTTTTGGAAATTTGTCGAAACGCTTGTTAAATCCTTGTCGGAGTGAATCGTATTTTTCGTCATTTCGTGTGATGAAAATTACGTCTTTCTCGGTGAAATTTAATTTTGTGTCAGGATTGGAATTTGATTTCGGTTCGGAATCTGATTCTGTCAATAATTCATTTTCTCCCTCTTTTTTGAAATCATAACATTGCCAGAATAGAACACCCAAACTTCCCAATCCCAATATTTTGAGGAATTCACGTTTGTTGTAAGATTTAGGTTTCATTTCGATTATGAATTAAATTAATATAATCCCGCTTCACTGACCAAAAAGATTGTAGGAATATGAATTGTCAACCCGAATTTAATTCCGTCAAAAGAAGTATAATCGTGCTTATTGATTTCAAATGAGTAGCCCACATTGGCTTCGACGATTCCAATCAAAGCAATGCCGACTTCCGGGGTTACATTCCAAGGTGAAATATTTACCCTGGCGGAATAGAAAGTTCCATGCATGTATTCGCGATAGGGGTCAATTCTGTTTTTGAGAGATTGTGCATTGAATTGGTAACCGATTCCCAATTCGGGAAC
>CAZKOC010000094.1:0-7867 GCA_964554275.1 uncultured Weeksellaceae bacterium | reverse complement strand
TAACCCGAGAAGAGTTAAGTGAAATGCTTAAAATCAGTGACAGAGCACAAAACTATAATATAGACCTCACAATTGAATTTCTCAACAAATCAAGAAAACATTACGAAAAACAAGAAGAGTATTACTTCCTTACCGAGTATGCCGAAAAAATAAGTTTAGCTTATCTCATCAAAGGAGATCCTCAGACAGGGATGAATTTTGTGAATCAGATTGCAAAAAAATACAATGACAAATTTTCTAAAGACGAATGGATTAAAGTCCAAATCTTAAATGTCAGGTTTCTGGAACATATGGATAGACATGAGGAATGCCTGGCACTTATAAACAAGCTTTTGCCTCAAACCGACAACACACTTTACCAAGCCGCTCTTTATACATTTCGCGGAGGCATTAATGTGGAAAAAAGTAATTATGACGTTGCTGCAACCGATTACTACAACGCATTACGTTTCTATAAAAAAATAAACAGCAAAGCAAATATCATTACGATTTATAACAGACTCGGGCTTTTGAATCATTCCATTGATGATTATCAAAAAGCTCTTAAGTATTATAAGTATGCCCTGGAATTTGCCCTACAGGCAAACAGTGAAAGAGACCTTGCGCCTATATATTTAAATATGGGTAATACATATCAAAAAATGGATTCTCTTGACCAGGCTTTACTGTATTATGACAAAAATTTAGAGCTTATAAAGAAAACTAACAATATTCCCGATCTGGCAAGAAATTATCTCAATCGTGGAAATGTATTTCTAAAACAAAAACATTATTCCCAGGCATTTGAAAGCTACAAAAAGTCATTGCAGATATGCAATGAGTACGGAATCGATGTCGGGAAAATGCACAACTATTCGAGCATGGGAAATGCCTACATGGAAATACAGGATTATAACAAAACGATTTCTGCGTATGACAGTGCTCTTTACTATGCAAAAGAATTACAGACCAAAGACATGGAAGTAAATATATATTCCAAATATTCTGAAGTCTACAAAAAGCTAGGAAACCATCAAAAGGCATTGGAATATTTTACAATTTTCCATGAATTGGAACAAAATATAATGAATGAAGAAAAACAGAAAACCTTATCTGAACTTGAAATTAAATATGAAACAGAGTTAAAGGACCAGAAAATCACACAGATCAATCAAAGGCTCGCTACCAAAAAAGCAGAAAACAGGATCATTGTGCTGGGAGCTGCTTCTCTCCTTTTTATTACCGGATTAGTGATTTTCTTTTTGATGTATCGTAACAAAACCCTTAAACAACTTTATGAGAGAAACATTGAGCTGATGAGGAACTTCCAGTTCAAAGCACCTGAAGAAGCCGAATTTGAGGAAATTACGGAAACAATAAATGAAAGTGACGATAACTTGAAAAAAGTATTTGACCGTATTTTGTTTTCCCTCGAAAAGGAAAAGATTTATATAAATCCTACTTTGTCATTATCTGAAACAGCAGAAAATGTAAAAAGTAATGATAAATATGTTTCAGCCGCAATTGCCGAATATGCCAATATGAATTACAGCAATTTCATCAATTTTTATAGAATCAATGAAGCAAAACGGCTGATTTATGAAGATGGTCATTTCAACCTCAACGAAGTGATGTATGCCTGCGGATTTAATTCAAGAACTACATTTTACAATGCATTCAAAAAACACACTGGTTTATCTCCAAAACAATTCAAAGAAATGGGTAATGCCAACTTAGTCATGGCATAATTATTTTCAGAAAATAATCACATCCTTTTTTTCTAAAAAGAAAGACATATTTCTTTGTAAAAGCACATATACCCTTTCAAACTCTTTATTTTCCTGAAATCGGAACACATTTTCCCGAAATTGGAACATTATTTTTTTGGAAGAAAAGTCTTTATTTATGACTTTTGATAAGTCAGATTTAATTAAAATCTGACGTTGAAAATAAGATCATATCAATTGAATTTAAAATATTATCAATTGCTTAGTAAGGTTTTCAAAAATGACTTCTAAAAGAGGAGAAGTAAGAAAATCCGGTTCATCATAAACCAAAAAGCAATTGCCATACCTAAATCCTTTGTAAAACCGCGATTTACCTTCGCGGTTTTTTGATTTATTTCAAATATGAATCGGGCTCAATTTTTCTATTTTCACCATTTTTGTAAATCGTATAGCTAAATCCGGGATGAATGGAATACGCTCCGGTTTCACCTTTTTTATTGACGGCGATGTATCCGACCTGAAAATCCCTTCTGTCAGGTTGTTTTTTCATAATTCTCCCTATGGCTTCCTCGCAAGCCTGTTGCGGCGATCTTCCCTGCCGCATCAGCTCTACAATTAGAAAAGAACCTACCGTTTTCAATACCTCCTCACCTACACCGGTTGCGGTTGCCGCTCCGATTTCATTATCCACAAACAATCCCGAACCGATAATAGGCGAATCCCCAACCCGACCATGCATTTTAAATGCCAGGCCGCTGGTGGTGCATCCACCGGAAAGGTTTCCGTTTTTGTCCATCGCCAGCATGCCGATAGTATCGTGATTTTCGATATTGATGATTGGTTTGTATTCTGATTTCACCTTCCAATCTTCCCAAATTTTTTTGGATTTTTCAGTTAAAAGGTTTTGATGTTTAAATCCCTGCGAAACCGCAAATTCTTCCGCACCTTTTCCGGCAAGCAAAACGTGTGGTGTTTCCTCCATTACTTTTCTCGCTACCGAAATGGCTTTCACAATATTCTGCAAAAAAACCACTGACCCGTAATTGCCTTTGTCATCCATCAGACAAGCGTCGAGCGTCACATTCCCATCACGGTCGGGCAATCCGCCATAACCAACTGATGAATTGCCGGGATCTTCCTCTTCCACATTACAGCCTTTTTCAATAGCGTCAAGGGCTGAGCCTCCATTATGCAAGGTTTCCCAGGCCTTGTTCGTAGCATTTTTCACATCCCAGGTTGCAATCACAAGCGGATAATTTTCTGAATTTAATTTTGAATTTTCATTCTCTTGTGACAACCCATTTGCCAAAGCCGAAGCCCCAACCGAAAGCCCTATTCCCGAAAGTGCTGTATTTTGTATGAATTTTCTGCGGTTCATTTTTAAGTAATAAACTATAAAATTCGTCATTTCGAGTGATCTTTCGAAATGAAATTCAGAAAATTATATTAAGAAATTTTGCGAATTTTGAATTGAAAACCTTGTTTTCGCTGAATCCTGATTGAAATCAGAACACTCAAATTTACAGTTTTATTCAGCTTTCATAACTTTTTACCAAGTTTATAATTGCATTATAATCCGACTCATACAATTGAGTTTCATCAAAAAACTTGTCACTGTTAAGTTGAATTTTAAACGGATCATCTTCATGATAAACCGAACTTACCGATGCATGAATTTCCATAAATCCGTTTTGTTTGAACAAATGAACATTTTCAGGATTAATCCCGCCTCCAGGCAAAATTGTTAATTTATCTTTTGCCAATTCTTTTAATTTAATCAGTAGATTCAAGCCTTCTTCCGCTGAATTTTCCTGTCCGGAAGTCAAAATTCGACTAGCTCCTATTTTGATTAATTGCTCCAGAGCTTCCATGGGATTTTCCACCAAATCAAATGCCCGATGAAACGTAAATTCCAACGGTTTTGACAATTCGATTAATTCTTTTGTTTGTTTTAAATCGATAGAATTATTGGCATTTAAAACACCTGAAACAATTCCCGTACAACCTAGTTCTTTACATATTCCAATGTCTTTTCTGATGATTTCAAATTCATCATCCGAATAAACAAAATTCCCGCTTCGCGGCCGAACCAATACAAAAACCGGGATGGAAATTCTCTCCATCACTTGTTTCAGTAAACCATAAGAAGGTGTAATTCCGCCTACAGCCAGTTCCGAACAGAGTTCGATTCGTTGGGTTCCGGCTTTTTCGGCATTTAATGCAGACCGAATGGAATTTGTGCAAATTTCGACAACCATTTTATTTTAAGCTTCATATTCAACGTTTAAAGTTAGATTTTAATTTTAAATAAATATTTTAAAAACTTCCCGCTCCTATCTACTTTCTGCCAAACTGTCACAAATACTTCAATTGGCAATATATTTGTCTTAGCTAATTTCAAAAATTTCAATACGATGTCAGAAAATACGATTAACGAAGAATTGAACCATGAAATTTCTGAAAATCAGGAAAATATATCAGAAAATCCTGTTTCGGAAAAATCAGAATTAGAAATTTTAACGGAAGAATTACAAAAAGAAAAAGACCAATATTTAAGACTGTTTGCCGAATTTGACAATTTCAAAAAAAGAACGTCAAAAGAGCGTTTTGAGATTTTCAAAACTGCTAATGCTGAAGTAATAATTGCGCTTCTGCCAGTTTTGGACGATTTTGAAAGAGGTATAAAAGAAATAGAAAAATCAGACAATGACGAACTTTTCAAAGGTATTTTATTGATTCAAAATAAATTAGCAGAAACCTTAAGAGGAAAAGGTCTGAAAGCAGTTGAAATTAAGCCCGGGGATGATTTTGATACAGACACAATGGAGGCTATTACACAGATTGCCTCTCCATCGGAAGATTTGAAAGGAAAAGTAGTGGACGTGGTGGAAACAGGTTATGCGTTACATGATAAAATTATTCGTTACGCTAAAGTGGTGACTGGACAATAATTTTATAAAATGTACCAAGTCGTAAGTATTTAAAAGATTTGTTCAAAAATCAGATACAAAAATTAAAAATAAAGTACATAATACCTCATACAGTTGTGCTTTATACAATTATAAAAAATGGCAAAAAGAGATTATTACGAAATACTGGAAGTGTCCAAGTCGGCTAATCCGGAGGAAATAAAAAAAGCCTACCGGAAAATGGCGTTGAAATACCATCCCGATAAAAATCCCGGTGACAAAGAGGCCGAAGAAAAATTCAAAGAAGCAGCTGAAGCGTATGAGGTTCTGAGTGACCCGCAAAAGAAACAACGTTATGACCAGTTTGGCCATGCCGGAGTAGGTAGTGCTGCCGGCGGTGGGTTTGGTGGTGGATTCGGAGGTGGAGGAATGAATATGGATGACATATTCTCCCAGTTTGGTGATATTTTCGGTGGCCATTTTGGAGGTGGATTCGGACAGCAGCAAAGAGGACCAAGGCGTTTAAAAGGTTCTGATCTGAGAATCCGTGTGAAACTCAATTTGGAAGAAATGATGAACGGAACCACCAAAAAAGTAAAGGTAAAACGTTTCAAACAAGCGCCGGGTGTTACATTCAAAACCTGTCCTGCATGTGGCGGTTCGGGATATCAAACTCGTGTTACCAATACTTTTTTAGGCCAGATGCAAACTACTGTTGCTTGTGGAACTTGTCAGGGAATCGGGAAAACAGCAGATAAAATCCCGCCCGGAGCCAATAATCAGGGTTTAACCAAGGTTGAGGAAACGATTGACATCAAAATCCCGGCCGGGGTTCGTGAAGGAATTCAGCTACAGGTTTCAGGAAAAGGAAACGATGCTCCATTTGACGGCGTTCCGGGGGATTTGTTGGTAATCATTGACGAAGAAGTACACAATGAATTGAAACGTGACGGAAACAATTTGCATTACGACCTTTATATTTCCATCCCAGAAGCAATTCTGGGCGCTTCAAAAGAAATCCCTACCGTAAGTGGGAAAGTCCGGGTAAAGGTCGAAAAAGGGACACAGTCCGGAAAAGTTCTCCGGCTGAAAGGGCAAGGGCTTCCAAGTCTTAACAGCTACGGAAGCGGAGATTTGTTCATCCACATCAACGTTTGGACGCCTGATAAACTAAATAAGGAGCAAGAGGCGTATTTCGAAAAAATGAAAGATGACGAAAATTTCTCACCACATCCTACCAAAAACGATAAATCATTTTTTGACAGGGTAAAAGAAATGTTTAACTAGTATGCCTCTATTGAAAATAAGAGCTCTGAAGTTTTTTCAGAGCTTTTCATTTTTCGCTTAATCGGCTTTCCCTATTTTTACAAAAAATTACACTGATGAGTACAATCAATTGGCAGACTATAAAAGAATACGAAGACATCACTTTCAAAAAATGCGATGGCGTAGCGAGAATAGCTTTCAACCGGCCTGAAGTTCGAAATGCCTTCCGTCCCAAAACAGTTTTTGAATTATTGGATGCTTTTCAACTGGCGGAAGAAGACAGAAGTGTCGGGGTTATTTTGCTGACAGGCGAAGGACCTTCACCCAAAGACGGCGGCTGGGCGTTTTGTTCCGGTGGCGACCAAAGGGTTCGTGGTAAAAAAGGTTATGAAGGGGAAGACAGAGTCGGGAGATTGAATATTCTTGAAGTTCAGCGTTTAATCCGATTTTCTACTAAAGTTGTGATCGCGGTGGTTAATGGTTGGGCCGTAGGCGGCGGACATTCACTTCATGTGGTCTGCGATATGACAATTGCCTCTAAGGAACATGCTATCTTTAAACAAACTGATGCCGACGTCGCAAGTTTTGATGCCGGATTTGGTTCGGCTTATCTGGCACGCCAGGTTGGTCAGAAGCGTGCACGGGAAATTTTCTTTTTGGGATTAAATTATTCCGCACAGGAAGCATACGAAATGGGAATGGCAAACGCCGTGGTTCCTCACGATGAACTGGAACAGTTTTCCTTTGACTGGGCGCAAGAAATTTTGACAAAATCTCCGACCGCAATAAAAATGCTGAAATTTGCTTTTAATTTAATTGATGATGGGCTAATCGGCCAACAGATTTTTGCCGGAGAAACTACCCGTTTGGCTTACGGAACTGACGAAGCCGAAGAAGGAAGAAATGCTTTTCTGGAAAAAAGAAAACGTGATTTTGACAGGTTTAGGTAAATAAAAAAACCTGTCAAAGTTTTGAACTTTGACAAGAGTCCAGACACCTCCCCATCCTTTTTAAGTAGGGATTTTTCTTCATTTAAAGCTGGAATATTATATGTTTAATCCCTACATTCGTCCAAAAATTATCATCAATAAAACGTAATGCAAGAAAGCCCGGAAATTCCATCAGTTTGGAAAAACAAAGAATTTGTTGCCTTTATTTTTCTGCGTTTTTCGCTGATATTTGCCTTATTTATCCAAAGTACTTCAGTCGCATTTGAAATATTCCGTGTTACCCAAAAAGAAATCTATCTGGGATTAATCGGTTTGTTTGAATTTGCACCCATTTTATTCACTGCTTTTTATGCAGGACAGTTAGTGGACAAATTGGACAAACGAAAAGTAATCGTTAGAACAATCGGTACTTTTATGCTGGCTTCATTTATTCTACTCATAGTGAATTTCCCCGGAGTCCAAAATAAAATCGGGATAACAGGGTATTTAGCACTTTGTTATTTTGCCTTTTTTATTTTGGGATTGACGAGAGCTTTCAGCGGTCCTGCAGTTTTTTCTTTGCTTGCCCTGGTTGTTAGAAAAGAAAATTACCAAAAGGCAATTCCGATAAGTTCATCGGCATTTATGATTGGTTCAGTTTTAGGACCGCTTGCCGGAGGTTTAATTTTAGCGGCTTTTGGAATTGAGGTGGCTTTGGGTACTGCGTTTGCATTAATGTGCGTTTCTATGTTTATGATTTTTAGGATTTCTCCGAAACCGGCTCCGGAAGAAGAAACAGACTCTGTCGAAACACCTATGCAACGGATCAAAGAAGGTTTTAAATTCATTTTAGCAACTCCGATTATTTTAGCAGTTTTGACTTTGGATATGTTTGCCGTCTTTTTTGGCGGAGCCGAATCCTTATTGCCTGCTGTAACCGAAAAGATATTGAATGCCGGATCGATTGAATTCGGTTGGTTACGTTCCGCTCATGGGGTTGGTTCTCTGATTATGATGTTTTTCCTGTCTTCGCTTCCACTGCTAAAAAGCAGAGTCG
>CAZKOC010000093.1:0-7899 GCA_964554275.1 uncultured Weeksellaceae bacterium | reverse complement strand
ATCCAACATTGGTTTCCAGCTGATTGATTTCTTTTTCCAGTTCGTCGATCGTCTTTCTGGCTTTACGGATTTCGTCATCGAGCAATCTTTCATCCTGCCCTGATTTAATCTGGTCAACCAAAGAGGCCATTCTGAAATCCTGAATTTCATTTTGTGAAAGTCCGAACGACTTCACCAAATCCCCAATGATTTTACTAAATTCGGAATTGATAGTCATTTTACCTGCCGGAACTTTCCCGATGCTGTTCCATCTTACATTGAATTCATTCACGGATTTCAAATCCTGCTGCGGGTCACCGGATGGTTTGAATTCTTTTATTTCATTCAGAAGCGTTTCTTTCTTTACAAAATTGTCTTCAAATGCCTGACTGGCCTGGTTGCCTCGTTCCTTATAATTTTCAAAAAATTGATTACAGGCATCTTTGAATTCTTTCCAGATGGAATCAGAATATTTACGTGGAACATGTCCGATTTTCTTCCAGTCAGCCTGAATTTTTTTGATAACCTGAACAGAATTGTTCCAGTCTGTGCTTTGTGCATGTTCCTTTGCAATACGCAACAATTCCTGTTTCTTTTCCAGATTTTGCTGCTGATCTGATTTCAGGCTTTTGTAGAATTCATTTTTCACATGGTTGAACTCGCGCGTAGCATTCTTAAATGCTTCCCATGTTTTGTGGTTATGCTCTTTGGGCACTCTTCCGATTGCCAAAAAGTTCTCACGAAGCGTATTTAACTTCTTGATGCTTGACTGCCATTCTCCATGCGATTTTTTCTCGGCGTTTTCAGTCAGCTTCTCAAATTGGGAAAGAATTTCTTGTTTTTTAATCAGGTTTTCTTCTTGTTCCTGCCTGACTTTTTCACCTAATTCAATCTTACGATCATGGATTTTATTGGTCAATTCTTTGAATCGCTGCCATGTGGGTTCACGCAATTCTTCGGCTACCGGAACTGCCTCTTCTTTCCACAAACGGTGCAAATATTGCAATTCATTGAGCGCTTTCTGCACATTTTCTTCCTGTACCAATTCCTCTGCCCGTTTGATGATGGATTCACGCACCTCTAAATTGTGTGTAAAATCCATCTCACGCAATTCTTTGTTGAGATTCAGGTATTCGTAAAAATTGTCCAGATGGTGGAAATACGTTTTGAAAACGTTTCCAGCCTGAGCTTTTGGAATCGGACCGGCATTATGCCATTTGGTTTTTAACTTTCTGAATTGATTGAAGATATTGGAACTGTTATCATTAGGTTCCATATAGAGCGCTTTCAATTCATCTATGATCTGCAGTCGTTCAGCCAAATTTTGTTTCTGGCTTTGCTCTTGCTCCTTGTAATAAGTATCTAGTTGCTTTCTGAAATCGTTATAAACTATGTTGAATTCCCGTCTTGCCGGATTGTCATAATGGAAATCGGCAACCTCGCCTCCTTCTTCAATAAAGGCTTGTTTTTTTGCCGTTTCATCCTCTTCCAATACCTTTTTTACAGCATCCCTTATTTGATTCAAATGCTCTCTGACTTTACGTGCAGGATGGTTTTTGAGCAGCGTCCGCGCTTCATCTACCAAAACTACTACCGGCAGGCTTTCATAGTTTTTAAAAGGTATTTCTTCCTCAGCAGTGTCTTCACTCTCCGTTTCTTCCTCACTTTCCTCAGGCTGAAGATCTTCAGAAACAGATTCCTCTGATTGATTGTCAGCATCCGTTTCAGGTTCATCAGCAGGCTGATTTTCTCCGGAAACAGGTACGGAAGATACTACTTCCTCATTTTTATCAGGCTCATTATCAGATATTTCTGATGTGTTTTCTTGTTGCAGATTTTCTTCTTGAGGGTTTAATTCCTTTTCACCTTCTCCATCTGCCCCACTGTGCAGGTTATCCAATTCAGTACTCATAACGCATTTATCTTTTGTCCGAAACAAAACTAATAAATCAAAAGGGATTTACAAAGGTTGATTCCAAATTTCCCAAGATTTTTCTGCCTGCAAGACCAACATTTCATATCCGCCTTTGATTTTTGCTCCTTTTTCCTCTGCTAATTTCATAAATTTTGTTTTCTGAGGATTGTAAATCAAGTCGTAAAACAAATGGTTTTCATTGATGAATTCAAATGGAATTTCAGGTGATTTTTCCGTGTCAGGAAAAGTACCGGCCGGTGTACAATTAATAATTATTTGATGGTTTAAAATAATTTCAGAATTTAAGTCGGAATAAGTAAGACCGCCTTTTCTGGTAACAATTTGATAAGGGATATTTAATTTTCCCAAGACAAATTTTACTGCTTTTGCTGCTCCGCCATCACCCAAAATCAAAGCATTTTTATGATTGAAATTCAGTAAAGGTTTAAATGATTCTTCAAATCCGTAGGCATCTGTATTATAACCTATTTTCCTATCGTTTTGAATTTTCACACAATTCACCGCGCCTATTTTTTGCGCATCTGTATCCAATTCATCCAAAAAAGGAATGATTTGTTCTTTATAAGGAATCGTTACGTTAAATCCTTTTAAATTTTTAACCTGAAATAATTTTTCGACCTCTTTAATTTCATTCAAATCAAAAATATCATAAACCGAATCCTGAATGTTTTCAGATTGGAATTTTTCAGCAAAATATTCTCCCGAAAAGGAATATTGAATGTTTCTACCAATTAATCCAAAGTGATTCATTGGGCTTTTTCTTTGGTAAACCGGGATTTGACCAAACGTATAATCAAAGGCATATTGGCCGCAACGATAATTCCGACAATGAAATATTCCAAATTATTCTGAACGAATGAAAATCCACCCAAAAAATAACCCAGCAATGAAATGACGCCTACCCATAAAACAGCCCCGATAAAACTATAAGTGATAAATGTCCGGTAATTCAATCGTGTTGTACCGCAAATAAATGGAATGATCGTACGTACAACCGGCATAAACCGAGCTATTATAATTGCTTTTTTACCATGCTCATCAAAAAATTTCGTCGCTTTTTCGATATGCTTCGGTTTTATGAAGAATTTATTGGGGTGTGTCAAAAGCCAGTTTCCAAACCGGCTTCCTACATAATAATTCAAAGTGTCACCCAATATGGCTGCCGCCATCAAAAGCGGAATGATGTATTCTATATGTAAATGAGTCTGCTGATCGTTTGCCGCAATCATTCCTACCGAAAAAATCAAAGCATCTCCCGGTAAAAAAGGCATAATAAAGGATGCGATGATCAACCCTGTCTCGGCAAAAATAATAACAAACAAAAAGAGGTAAATCCAGTTTCCGTAGTTCTTGATAAAATTCATCAGAACCGTGTCCGGACGACTGATAAATTCTGATATGATGTTAAATAAGTCCTGCATTAAAAAATTTTACGATTTGCAGCCATCAAAAATTAAGCCCGAGTGATATCGGCACCAATCGCTCTTAGACGCGTGTCAATTTGTTCGTATCCTCTGTCAATTTGCTCTATATTGTGAATGACACTTTTCCCTTTTGCTGACAAAGCAGCGATCAATAATGAGATTCCGGCACGGATGTCAGGAGAACTCATTGTGGTTCCGCGTAATGGGTTTTCATGGTTCAATCCGATTACGGTCGCCCGGTGTGGGTCACAAAGAATAATCTGAGCTCCCATGTCTATCAATTTATCGACAAAAAACAATCGGCTCTCAAACATTTTCTGGTGAACCAGGACACTCCCTTTCGCTTGTGTCGCAACAACCAAAACGATGCTCAGCAAGTCCGGTGTGAATCCGGGCCAGGGCGCATCTGAAACGGTAAGGATCGATCCATCCATAAATTTCTGGATTTTATAATTTTCCTGAGCGGGAATTACCATATCATCTCCGGATTGTTCAATAAGAATACCCAATCGACGAAATATATCCGGAATAATCCCCAGATTTTCCCATGACACATCTTTGATGGTCAATTCGGATTTGGTCATGGCTGCCAAACCAATCCAGCTACCAATTTCAATCATATCAGGCAGCACGGTGTGTTCGGTTCCACTTAAAGATTCTACACCTTCTATTGTCAATAAATTCGAGCCGATCCCTTCTATCTTTGCTCCCATCCGCACCAACATTTTACAAAGTTGCTGCAAATAAGGCTCACAAGCTGCATTATAAATGATGGTTTTTCCTTTTGCCAGAACGGCTGCCATAACAATGTTGGCGGTTCCTGTTACGGAAGCCTCCTCCAAAAGCATATAAGTGCCGGTCAATCCTTTCTTTTCATCTATTTCTACTCCATAGAAATCTTCACCTTCTTCAAATCTGTATTTTGCACCAAGGTTTATGAATCCCTGAAAATGAGTGTCTAATCTTCTTCTTCCTATTTTATCGCCACCAGGTTTCGGAATATAAGCTTTTCCATAACGTGCCAGAAGCGGCCCGACCAACATAATTGAACCCCGCAGAGCTGCACCATCTTTTTTGAATTCCTTGCTTTGTAGATACTCGATATGGATCGCATCTGCCTGGAATGTAAAATCTCCCTTGGCGTTTTTTTTTATTTTAACGCCTAAATCACCTAAAATTTCAATTAATCTGTTAACGTCCCGAATATCAGGGATATTTTTTATGTGAACAGGTTCGTTGGTAAGAAGCACAGCGCAAAGAATCTGCAATACCTCATTTTTGGCTCCTTGCGGAATGATTTCGCCACTTAAACGGTTTCCTCCCCTGATTTGAAAAACAGACATTTAGTAACTATTTATGTTTTTGTTTGTTACGATTGTTCTTATTATTTATGTTTTTCCGCTTGGCAGCATTGTTATTTTGCTGTAATCTTTCAGCGGATAAAAGAACCTCATTGGTGTTCCTCAAGTCTATTTTCCCATTGGATAATTCATGTAAATGATTGAAAATTGTTTTGTCATCAACCGTGTCTTTGTTCCAGATCAGGTAACATTTTTTCATGTGGTTGGCAATGACCATCACCAATCCTTCCTGTTTGTCCCCTTCCCAGCTCAATGCGACATCAATCATACGACGGATGTTTTTCCCGTAGTATTTATATTTGTATTCTTCTTTGGGATAAGCCACCCTATTAGGTTTGCTGTAAACCTCTTCCTTAGTTAATATAGGGTAAGGAGATTTCACATCTAACTGAAATTTAGACATGATAAATAACTGATCCCATAATTTATGCTGAAAATCGGGGATATCACGAAGGTGCGGGTTTAATTCGCCCATCACATCTATGATAATTTCCGCAAATTCATTTCTTTCCTTTTCATCAGCCAGCGTCATACAGTAATCTACCATTTTTTGGATGTGGCGACCATATTCCGGGATAATGAGACTTGTTCTTGTTGTATTGTAATCCATTTTTGTATCTAATGTTAGCAAAAATACGATATTCTATTTTGCTATGAGGTTTTATTCATTAATTGTTTCCAAACGCTTTTTCAACGCGCTTAAAAACTGGGAAGCCAGTGCTCCATCAATCACCCGGTGGTCATACGAAAGCGAAAGCATCATCATTTTGCAAACAGCTAATTCCTCTTTGCCATCAATCATTATGACTCCTGCCCCCGAACGGATTGCGCCCAATGCCAGAACCGCTACCTGCGGACGGCTGATGATTGGCGTCCCCATCAAACTTCCAAAAATCCCGGTGTTGCTAACGGTAAACGTCGTATCCTGAATATCCGTTGATTTTAATTTGTTGGTTTTCGCATTGTTCCCGATCAAATTCACATTTTCAATGATTCCTTTCAAATCCAAATCATTTACTTTCTTCACATTCGGAACAATCAGGTTTCCATCCGGTAAAGCCGTAGCAAATCCTAAATTGATATCATTTTTGATGATCAATTCATCTTCATTCATCCACGCGTTGAATTTCGGAAATTCCTTCAACGTGTCAATTACCGCTTTCATGATGAAATGCGTATAAGTCACTTTAACTCCGTTTTCCTTTTGGAATTCGTTTTTGATGTTTTCGCGATAATTTACCAGATCCGTCACATTTACTTCTGAAAAAGTCGTAACGTGCGGAATAACCTGATACGAAGTTTGCAAGTGCTCAGCCGCGATCTGCCGGATTCTCGGCAAAGATTCAACTTTGTCTTCCGGTTGGATGTTTAAGTTTAATTTGGTTGAAATTTTTTCCTGAACAGACTTTGAATCTTTGTTTAAATAATTGAGAATATCAATTTTACGGATTCTTCCGTTTTCACCCGTTGGCTTGATTTGTTTCAGATCTTCGATTTCCAGTTTGCTTTCCGCGGCTATTTTCCTGACAACCGGAGAAAGAAAAGATTTTCCGTCAATTGATTTGGTGGAAATCAATTCTGCTTTCGTATCAGAAACTTCAGTTTCTTTTTCAATTGTTTCAACAACTTCGGAATGAACAATCGTGTTTTCATCTACTTCAAAAATTGCGATTGGGCTTCCAACCTTGGCTTCTTCCCCACTCTGTACCAGGATTTCTTTCAAAATCCCTTCATATTCAGAGGGTAAATCACTATCGACCTTGTCTGTCCCGATAGTAACAAACAATTCATCTTTAGCGATTTTATCGCCTGGTTGTTTAAGCCAATCGGTAATGGTAGCTTCCATTACGCTTTCGCCCATTTTAGGAAGGAGGATTTGAATACTTTTAGTATTTGGTACCTGGTATTCGGTATTTGGTAGATTGTCAGATGACATATTAATTCTAATTATTTAGATGTTAGGTATTCAGAAAATTTAAAAAGCATTTTCTTTACACTGGTTAATTGATTATTCAAATCAACAAAGTAGTTTTCAGAAATGAAATGAAGTTCAAAAGCTATTTCCAGTTGTGTGTCTAATTCATATGATGAACCTAAAGCAATTGAGATAAATCTATTGAAATCAGTTTTACTGTTTCTCCCAGGACCTTCAGCAATATTAGACGGAATTGAAATTGCGGATCTTCGGATTTGATTAGTAAGGCCAAATTTTTCTGATCCCGGAAATGATTCGGTAACTTTATAAATGGATAGAGATAACTCTTTTGACAGCTGCCAAACTTCTAATTTTCTGAAATCATTCATACTATCTACCAATTACTAATTACCATCTACCAAACTTATTCAAAAGCATTGATTCCGGTAATATCATTTCCGGTAATTAATAAATGAATGTCGTGTGTTCCTTCGTAAGTGATAACCGATTCTAAATTCGCAGCGTGGCGCATCATCGGATAATCGCCGACAATTCCCATCCCACCCAAAATCTGACGGGATTCACGTGCAATGGTCAGTGCCATATGAACGTTATTTCGTTTTGCCATCGAGATCTGTGCGGCTGTTGCTCTGTCTTCATTTTTCAATGTTCCCAATCTCCAGGCCAATAATTGTGCCTTGGTGATTTCGGTAATGAATTCCGCCAATTTCTTTTGTTGCAATTGAAAAGATGCGATCGGTTTCCCGAATTGATTTCTTTCCAAGGAATATTTCAAAGCTACTTCATAACAGTCAATGGCAGCTCCGATTACACCCCAGCTGATTCCGTAACGAGCTGAATTCAGACACGAAAGCGGACCTCTTAAACTACTTACATTCGGGAATACGTTTTCTTTCGGAACTTCTACATTTTCAAAAACCAGTTCTCCTGTTTTGGAAGCGCGAAGTGACCATTTGTTATGAGTTTCAGGTGTGGTAAATCCTTTCATACCACGCTCTACAACCATTCCACGAATTTTTCCTTCTTCATCTCTTGCCCAAACAACGGCAATATCTGCAATCGGTGAATTCGTAATCCACATTTTGGCGCCATTTAAAACATAGTGAGAGCCTTTGTCAACGATTTTGGATTCCATCCCGGATGGATTGGAACCATGATTTGGTTCAGTTAATCCGAAACAACCCACCATTTCTCCGCTAGCCAGTTTGGGTAAATATTTTCTTTTTTGTTCTTCCGAACCAAAGGTATAAATCGGGTACATGA
>CAZKOC010000092.1:0-7926 GCA_964554275.1 uncultured Weeksellaceae bacterium | reverse complement strand
TCCAGTAAGTTTCCTCCATTGAACTTACAATAACACCTTTTGAAGTTGAAGAATGGATGAAAAATACTTCTCCGTTTTTAACTTTTTCGACAATCCCGACGTGGTTGATTTGGGAACCCGAGGTTGTGAAAAATACCAAATCACCTTCCCTGACATCTTTCAGCCTGATTTCTTTTCCCTGATTTGCCTGGTCACGCGAAATTCTCGGCATTTGGAATCCAACCGCCTGAAAAGAACTCAGCACTAGGCCCGAACAATCTAATCCTGAGCGTGTTGTTCCACCATACTTATAAGGCGTTCCTAAAAATTTATATGCTTCTTTCAACACAGAATTTGCTTCGCGGCTGATGTTCCTGTTAGACTCTTCTCCCCCGCCCTTTTTTTCCTTTTTACGAATCTCGGAGGAATTGTAAGTAATTTTTTTGGATGAATTACAGGAAGATATAAATAGAATAATAATTGAAAAAACGAATATAAATTTAGCTCTCATACTGCATAGATTCTTGTCAACCTCAAATTTAAAACGGATTTTAAAGAATTCTATTTTACAGATAAAAAGAAATTCACAGGTTATAAAGATTTTAAATTACATACTGAATAATTTACGGGTCATCTGAGAATTTCCTGTAAAAGCTGACGTGCACGCAGTAAACGGACTTTTACATTTGCCATAGAAAGCTGCAGTTCATCTGCTATTTCTTTATAAGTCTTGTCTTCCAGGTAACGAAGCTCAATAATCTTGCGGTACTCAGGCTTGAGCTTTTGGATGTGTTTGTCAAAAGCATCATTGGCTTGTTTCTGAATAAGCGATTCTTCAGGGGTAGGCAAATCTTCCTGTATTTCAATGAAATAATTTTCGTCATCCAGGGAAATCTGCAATTCCGGTGATTTTCGGATATGGTCAATCATCGTATTGTGGGCAATGGACAATAACCACGTTTTGAAATCAAAATCGGAATTGTATAGCTTCAGTTTGGCAAAAACCTTGGTAAATGTTTCAATAGCTATATCTTCTGCTTCGTCTTCATTATGAATTTTGGAATTCACATATCCGTAAACATTTCCCCAAAATAAATCCATCAGGACATTTTGAGCTTTGCGTTTTCCCTTACGGGCTTCTGAAATAGTATTTTGTAACTTTTCTGATTTCAATAAGAATTATTTTTATACATCTGAAATTAACCTAACAATTTTGCCGCTTCTTTTGAAAAATAGGTAAAAATCATATCGGCTCCCGCTCGTTTAAATGATGTTAAACTTTCGATCATTACTTTATCATGATCCAGCCATCCGTTTGCAGAAGCGGCCTTTATCATTGCATATTCACCGCTCACCTGAAAAACGGAAACGGGGACATTGCAATTTTCTTTTACCAACCGAACGATGTCCAAATAAGCCATACCCGGTTTTACCATTACTATATCCGCTCCTTCCGCAATGTCTTCTTCCACTTCCCTAAGTGCTTCGTAAGCATTGTGGTAATCCATTTGATATGTTTTTTTATCTTTTGGCACGTTTTGTAAATCGACAGGCGCAGAATCAAGGGCATCACGGAAAGGCCCGTAAAAAGAACTTGCGTACTTGGCTGCATAAGACATAATTCCTACATCGTGAAAACCGTTTTCTTCCAAGGCTTCGCGGATTGCACCAATTCTTCCATCCATCATATCACTTGGCGCCACAAAATCTGCTCCGGCTTCTGCATGGCTTACACTCATTTTTACCAATGCTTCTACGGTTTCGTCATTTAAAATCTGCCCGTTTCCCACAATTCCATCGTGTCCATAAGAGGAATAGGGATCAAGTGCGACATCAGGCATTACAATCATTTCAGGAACCGTATCTTTTATAGCTTTTATGGTTTGCTGCATCAGCCCACCGGGATTCCAGGCTTCTTTCCCGGTATTATCTTTCAAATCAGAACTGACTTTAACATATACATTGACAGCCTTTATTCCTAAATTCCAGATTTCTTTTACTTCATTTACGGTCAAATCCAGCGAATGACGATAAATCCCCGGCATTGATTTGATCTCTTCTTTCACACCTTTACCTTCTGATACGAAAACAGGAAGCACAAAATCATTCGGAGTCAAATGAGATTCTCTTACCAAGCTTCTTACGGCTTCATTTTTTCTTAATCTTCTATTTCTGTTGTAAGGAAACATTTTATTACAATTTTGATTACAAATGTACAAAGTTTAGAACGAGTAAGGGATATTTTATACTTTTGCCAGATGCGTATAGACATCATTACCGTTTTACCCGAATTATTAAAAAGCCCCTTCGAAGCATCTATCTTAAAACGTGCTCAGGACAAAGGATTGGTCGAAGTCCATTTGCATAACTTAAGAGATTATTCCAAAGGAAAATACAATCAGGTAGATGATTATCAGTATGGCGGCGGTGCGGGAATGGTGATGATGATAGAACCCATTGACAAGTGTATTTCCAAATTAAAATCGGAAAGGGAATATGATGAAATTATTTATCTAACTCCGGATGGAATTACACTTAATCAAAATATTGCCAACGAACTTTCACTGAAAGGAAATATCATTATGCTTTGTGGGCATTACAAAGGTGTGGACCAACGCGTCAGAGATATGTTTGTTACAAGGGAAATTTCAATCGGTGATTATGTTTTGAGTGGTGGTGAACTGGCGGCGGCCGTTTTGGCCGACAGCATTATCCGGTTATTACCCGGAGTTTTGAACGATGAAACTTCCGCCCTTTCAGATTCGTTTCAGGATAACCTGCTTGCACCGGAAGTTTATACAAGGCCTGCCGAATACAAAGGATTAAAAGTTCCGGACATTTTATTGTCCGGCGATTTCCCTAAAATTGAACAGTGGCGGCACCAAAATTCCATGGAAAGAACACAAAAAAGACGTCCCGATCTTTTGGACGAAAAATAATTCGTAACTTTCTGAAATTATATAATTACACGCAACCTTTTGCAGATTTTTACGTCAAGTAAACAAATTAAATCACGAAATGAAAAATTTAAAATGGTTGGTTAGTTTATTTTTAATCGGGCTCATTACTGTTTCCTGCCTTGATGATGAACCAACAATGAATATAACGTATCAGTATAGACCGATAGACAGCATACAGATAGATACGATATTACCTTCACGCCAGGTAACCGAAATCAAAACTTTTTTCACAACTACAAACAGCTGTCAGGAATTTTTCAACTATGAATACTCCATTCTGGGTAATGAACGAACGGTAGCTATAATTACTTCTGAACTGCAAGATGTGAATTGTGCGGAAGTCATAGAAAATAAATCTTTTACCTTAAAGTTCAAACCTGAATCAAGTGGAATATATACATTCCGCTTTTGGAATGGAGTCGATGAAAACGGACAGGATTCATTCATCATCAGAGAAATAGAAATTCCTTAAAATTGAATTTATTTGGATGAAAACATTCACATATTAATTCAGGGATGTCAGGCAAACGAAAGAGAGGCTCAAGGAAAAATCTATAAACTGTTCTCTCCTCAATTATTTTCCGTGTGCCTTCGATATTCAAATAATTACGAGGATGCTCAGGACACTTTTCAGGAAGGATTTATTACAATTTTAAACAAAATCCATCAATACCGGTTTCAGGGGTCATTCGAAGGCTGGATGAGGAAGATTATGGTTAACACCTGTATTGAAAAACACAGACATAAAAATTATTTATATGTTGTGAATGAAGAGATTGTTACTGACACGGATAATGACAGTGAAACAGAAAATGAAGAAGAAACGTATGAGGATCATTCATACGAAGAAATATTGTCATTTGTACAACAGTTACCCGACAGATACCGGCAGGTTTTTAACCTGTATGTGATAGAAGAATATTCACACCAGGATATCGCAGAAATGCTCAATATTTCGGTAGGGACTTCAAAATCCAATTTATCCCGTGCAAGGGAAAAATTAAAAGAATTGATAAAAAAAAACAATAACATAAGAATCTTGTCAAAATGAAAGATAAACTTGACAAATACTTTAAACAAAAGTTAGAAACGTCACAGCAACCACCAAAGGATGCCTGGGAATATATACAGAATCAGCTTCCGAAGAAGGAAGAAAAGAAAAGGGTTTTTCCTTTTTGGATAAGATTATCAGGCATAGCGGTGACACTATTGCTCATGGTTGGTTTTGGTTATTGGTTAGGAACACTAGACAATACACTTTCCGGTGAGCCTGAATTTGTGGTAAATCCTGACGGTAATTCGGAAAACCCTCATTCACGACAGCAATCCGGTTCTGTAAATGAACAAAATTTTGAAGGCGACATCCCTAATTACCTGTCACCCGCAGGAAATGCTTTGAATGCAAATACAAATTCTCCTCAAGCTTTTTCTGTCGGAAACCCGGGAAGTAAAGTTTACTCATATTCCGACAATTCGCGTTTCAGTAATTATTATAATGGATTAAATCAGAACCCTAATACTTCCTACAACAAAGAGATAGAGATAGAACAAAAATTAATTACGGAAGGATCATCTGACGGGAACTACTACTCATGGAATAATTTTGATCTGAATCCTGTCATTCCTTTGACGATGCCAGATATTAATGACGCTCAGTTGGTTAAAAACTCTGATAAAGAGTTCCTTTTTGCTTCAAATGATAAACCGGAAAAAGAAAAGAAGAAAAAGAAATATACTGATTTTGACAGATTTTATATAGCAGGATTCGTTTCACCACTTGCTTTCAACACTTTTGTAGGGAACTCTATGCTGGCAGACGAAATGAGCCAGTACAATACTGAAAACAGCGTTACTTTAGCCTATGGTATCAAAGCGGCTTATTCGGTAAGTCCAAAACTGAAAGTGAGAACAGGCGTTTCCGTAATAGGATTAGAACAAATTACAAATGGTGTTCCACTCGCCGTAGAAATTACCGGACGAAATGAATTTTCTTCTGTTGATCGTGTTAACAACATAAAATATAATGGAAATGTGATGATTGACAATCATTCCATGGCTGCCTCTCTGGCAGAATCGGAAACCATCGGGAAAATGGGTTATGGTGACATACAACAACAAACAAGCTATATAGAAATTCCGCTTGAGGCCGAATTGAGCTTGTTCCAAACTAATTCCATAGGGATCAGCGCAACGGGAGGCGGAAGTACCTGGCTGCTTTCCAAAAATAAAATTTATGTCCATACAGATGATCATATACAGGAATTAGGGGAAGCCAGTAATCTTAACAATGTCTCGTTCAGTGCAAATGCAGGATTGAAGTTCGATATGAATCTGACTGAAAATGTAAAATTAAATGTAGAACCGAATTTCAGATACCTAATCAATCCGGTAAAAAATATCGAAAAATACAACCCTTATACAGTAGGTGTAAATGCAGGGATAAGTGTTTCATTGAAATAATTTATGTTAAGAAATAGAAACATATAAATAACACTTTTATAATACGTAAAATTTATTTAAAAAGGTAATAACTGTTTTCTTTGTGCAATAAATCCATACAAAATGAAAACACTTATTAAAATCTTTTTAATCTTTTCATCCTTATTGATTCCATTGTTGGTAAACCAAAATTTTTATTGGTTGTTTTTTATAGTTATCGATTTTCTGATCGGTTTAGGGTTACTTTTTCTTCTATTAAATCAAATGAAGGAAAAAGAAGTTTTTAATTAATTTCAAGTGGTCAAATCACCCCGAACTATAGTTCTTGGAAAAGGATATAAAGATACTTTTATCCTTAAAAATTGACAAATTAACTAGTTGTTGTGAATGAGCATTGGAAAGTGAATATAAAGTAAAAAATGTAGCAAGTCAGAAGCCGGGGTTCGAATTGAAATAAGTTTTATCTTAAAATTTTCTCCTCAACCAAAACACTTTCTATAAATGTACGAAGTACACGCATATGGCCTTTGGCAATACCTTGCCCTATTTTGGCAGAAATATAAGGGCCTGCCATCAAAATGATTCCAATCAGATTCGTCCATACCCAAAAATTTCCAATACCCAACGCCATTTCAATCCAGCCATAAATACCTGTGGTCAGAAGAATCGCTCCACCCAATCCGTATGAAAACATAAAAAACGTCCAAATGGAAGTCCGAGGACCGAACAATCCTCGAATGTGGATCGTTCCCGGAATTTCATCATTATCTTCTACCCTTATCTGCAATTGTGGCGCCCAATATTTTTCCTTGTCCTTTCTCAAACGGATTACACTTATTTCTTTATTCACATAGCCACCCAATGTTCTGTTGTGATTTTTAAAATGAATCCTCAGCTTTTCAGAAAATTCATCAGGTGTCATTTTTGCTATGACTTTGAACCTCGGCCTGCTTCGAATGGCATTGATTTCAATTTCGTTTTTCATGTGAAAATGTCATTGGATTGATTAAATTTACAAACAAATCATTTAGATGAGTCCAAAAGAAGAATCATTTTTTGAGAAAGTTTATGAAGTAGTCCGCCGGATTCCTGAAGGGAGAGCCACTTCTTATGGTGCAATTGCCGAGTTTATCGGATTAAAAATTTCTGCACGCATGGTAGGTTGGGCAATGAATGCGGCTCATTCTGAAAAAGATGTTCCGGCGCATCGTGTGGTCAACCGAAACGGCTTGCTCACCGGAAGGCATCATTTCTCACCTCCTGAACTCATGCAGCAATTACTCGAAAACGAAGGAATCGAAGTTGAAGATGATCAAATTGTGAATTTCAAGGAAGTTTTCTGGAAGCCGGAGTAATCCATTCCGTTTTTATGTTAATGATTCTCTTATCTTCTAAAAAATAAAATATTAAATTTCAATTATTTATAAATATTTAAACATAATTCATAACTACTGAAGTCTATAGATTATTTTAGTATAAATAGTATTACGTATATTTAGAAATTAGCAAACGGTGGTATCAAAACTCTCAACACAAAATGAAAATCCCAACACTTCACGGAATAATTGAAAGACGAATGCTCATAAACTTTGTTGTAGAACCTGAATATGTTGAGAAAATCTTACCCGAACCATTCAGACCAAGGCTTTACGATGGAAAAGCTATAGTTGGAATTTGTTTAATTCGACTAAAAAATATTAAACCCAAAGGATTTCCAAACTTTATTGGGGTAAACTCTGAAAATGGCGCACACAGAATTGCGGTAGAATGGAACGAAAACGGAGAAACCAAAGAAGGAGTTTTTATACCGAGAAGAGACACATCATTAAAACTAAATACAATTGTTGGCGGAAAAATATTTCCCGGAAAACATTATTTAGCGAAATTTAATGTAACTGAACAAGACAACAACTATCATCTTGATTTCATAAGCTCAGACAACACAACCATTGAGATTAATGCAAAACTAACAGACAAACTCAATGATGATTCTATCTTCAAAACACTTGAAAACGTTTCTTCATTTTTTGAAAAAGGTTCAGTTGGATATTCACCAAATGGAAAGTATTTTGACGGACTAAAATTAAAAACTTATAAATGGGAAGTAAAGCCATTAACAGTAGAAAAAGTAAAATCAAGCTTTTTTGAAAACAAGAATATTTTTCCAGAAGGAACAATAAAATTTGATAATGCAGTTTTGATGGAGAATATTGAACATGAATGGAAATCTTTACATACAATAAACCACTGACATTAGTTTAATGAAATGCGGATTGAAGAGCTAACTTGGAAATTAGTAATTCCAATCAATTTTAGTATAAAATTTAGTTTTCATAATATATTACCCTACCGAACCCACAAATTTCTATTTTACAATTTCTCCACAAAAGGTATCTCGGGATTCAGAATTTCTTCGATCAAATTACTCAGATGTTCCTGTGTAAGTAATAAGATTTCAGCATCGAACATAGCTGTACCATCCAGTTTTAAAGCAATTAAACCCTTCTTCGGGCTCTTTAGCGGATAAATCCCAAACTGAACATTCAGA
>CAZKOC010000091.1:0-8083 GCA_964554275.1 uncultured Weeksellaceae bacterium | reverse complement strand
CCAAAACTGCATTTTCTACCTCGGGAGAAGGATTTAAAATTATGGTCAAAACTGCGTAATCTCTACATATACCGCTCTCTGACTCGACCTGAACATAAATTTCGGTCGTTGGCCCGGTAACTTCATAATTTTCGGGATCCATAATTTCTGCGGTTCCATTTTCCAAATCATCTAAAGTTGGATAATAATGAAGTGTTACATTGATGCCTTGGGTTATAACAATTTCATTTTGAGTTAAATCTACGATTTCAGAAGCATCATTCAAATTATCACAATAGGTTTCTTCCCAATCCTGTATGTCGGGGAATTCATTAACTATGAGTGTCAGCTCTTCAACAGAAATACAGTCTTCTTCTCCTGCACCTTCCGCGAAAGTCTTTACATAAATAATCTGGGGGTTTGTAGTATTTTCAAAGTTTGCAGGAGCATTGATTATTTGAGTTAAATCTTCATCTAAATAATATTCAAAAGCTAATCCCGCAACACCCGAAGTTACAATATCTCCATTGTAAGAAGGTAAATTGAATTCTGCAATTCCGTCGCCATTATCATCACAAGTAGGGTAGGTAGCGGGTTGTGTGTCCGGGCCAACACCTACATTTAATGTTAATTCGATTATTGTGAAGCAATTGCTTTCATTTTTAACACGAACATACACAATGGTCTCTTCTGTAATTTCAAATGAATTTGGAGTTGGAATTAAATCAAGCGGATTTTCTTCCAGCGCACCATCATAAGATTGATAATAGTCAAAAATTGCTCCGGGAGTGCTTGAAATTTCAAATTCATAAGATGTAAGGTCAAAAATGTGGGAACCTTCCGGATTACAAATAAAATCTTCATAATTCACAGCCTCAGGAGATTGACTGAATGAAAGATCTACGCCTACCCGTGTAGAACAGCTTCCCGAAATAACCACTACCTCATAGAAACCGGACTCTGTCGCTGTATAGGACTGATTTGTAGCACCTGGAATTTCATCATAATTGAGATACCATTGAAACTGCGCATCGGGGGCTTCTAAATTTACAACAAGTGTGTATTCTTCCATATCACACAACATTTCATTTTCCCCGATTTCCGCGCCTTCAAGGTCAACTAATGTTGAACCGAGGCTAAATGAGCCTGCCTCTAAAAAGACAGCAGAGTCATATTGTGTATCAACAGCATCTGCAACCATCAATCTTATATGATAGGTTTCTCCGGGAATAACTTCCGAATAGGCAGCCAGAGGTGTTGTACGTCCATTGTAATTTATAGGAGGAGAATTATCGTTTATATGAACAAAATAAGTTGGGTCGCCACACCAGGCAACATCGTTTACATTGTCAATAGTTACCGGATCTCCATTGGGAAGCAAAGCTATATTTTTACCATTGATTCCAGGGTCATTGACAATGCCGGGACCACTGATTACGAAAGCAAAAACATCATTAAAACCGCTGCACTCAAAACCCAATCCAAAGTCATCTTCATATTCATTCGATGCAAAAATGTAGTTAAAAGATATTTCATTACCAAAAGGGATAAAATCAAACTCAAAAACAGTTGCGTTTCTTGTATTAAAACCGGAAATTGTATTAAGCATAGCATCGCCCACCCAACTATTAGTCCCTTCTGATGAGGTAGGACCATTGGGTCCTCTGGCATCTCTGGCTCTTCCTGATGTCAATACAATTCCTTTTTCAAACGGAAACCCAGAGGTACCTTTTTCAAAATATCCCCAGCTTCGGTTTTGACTTGGGAATGAAGACGAAGTATTATCTTTTAAAACAAAATTTTCAATAGAAGAACATTCTCCACCGTCAATTAAGACTTCAAGAGTAAGTTCTTCGGCATTTAATCCTGATTCAGGTGCTGAAGGATCATTTACGATAATATTTTGGGCATATATAGGAAAAGTTACGGTTAGTAAAAATAATAGTAAAAAATTTCTCATGTGTTAATTATAATGTTTACGAATTTACACAAAAAATACCATTTAAGTATTTTTTAACAAAAGTGTTCTACATTTGCCAAATGTCAGCAATTTTACTTCTTATTTTATCAGTTGTTTCCGGTAGTGTTTTAGGCTATTTTTTTTCGGGGAATAAAATTCTTTCTAAATTCCTACTTACTTTTAGCGGATCTTACTTCCTGGGAATTACCGTTTTAGAGATTTTCCCAGGCGTATATGAACGCCATAGCCATACAATAGGATTATTTGTACTGGCAGGATTACTTTTTCAGATCATCGTAGAGTCATTGAGCAAAGGAGCAGAACACGGTCATGTCCATCTGCATAAAAATGAAAGGATTCCGGTTAGTATTTTCATAGGACTTTTTCTTCATTCTTTTTTTGAAGGAATGCCTGTCGGGCACCAACATTCCGACAGCCTCTTGTGGGCGATTTTAGTTCACAACATTCCGATTGCCATGGTATTATTCGGAGCGATATCCCAAATGACAGATTTATTGTGGAGAAAAGTACTGTTTTTGGGACTATTTGCAATAGCAGGACCGTTAGGTGTTATATTCGGCGATACTATTTTGGCAGAATATCATAAAGAAGCCACTGCATTTGTAGCGGGAATTTTTTTACACATAGCGACAGTTATCTTATTTGAAAGCACAGATAGCCATAAATTAAAAACCCAGAAAATAGTGACACTACTTCTGGGCTTTGTGATTGCTTATTTGACCATCAGTTTAGGTCATAGCCATTAATTATTTCTTTTTAGCATTGTATCCGTCGATTCCTTGTTTCATCCATTTAAAATATGCGTCGACATCGTAAATCGCGCCTAATGGTTTGTTGTAATTATTCAAATCCTCATCCACTATGATGTAATAAGGCTGCGCATTGTTATTGTATTTTTCAATTTCAAAAGCCGTCCATTTATTACCGACGGTTTTCAGGTTCCTGCCTAAGGCTTCGGAATAAACCTGTTGCTCTTTTGGCAATTCTGTTCGCTCATCAACATAAAGCGAAACCAAAACCACGTCGTTTAGCAGCATATTTTTAATTTTCGGATCTGACCAGACATTTTCTTCGACTTTACGGCAATTCGCACAGGCATGGCCTGTAAAGTCAATCATAACAGGTTTTTTTACTTTTTTGGAGTGTTCAATTGCATCTGCCATATCCAAGAATGCAGGAATTTGATGTGGCCCATACTTCTGGCCTTTCACTAATTCATCTCCTCCGACAGCAGCATTGCCTCCGACTCCGTTTGGAGATTCGGCATAATGAATGGGAGGTGTGAGCCCGCTTAATAGTTTAACAGGAGCACCCCACATTCCGGGAATCATGTAAATTACAAAAGTAAAAGTCAAAATTGCAAAGAACAATCGCGTAACACCAATTCTGTCTTCGGGTGAATCCATTTTCATTCGGAATTTACCCAATAAATAAATTCCCATTAATCCAAAAATTGCAATCCAGATGGCAAGGAAAACTTCTCTTTCCAGCCAGTGAGCCTGCCAAACCAGATCTGCATTTGATAAGAATTTGAAAGCAAAAGCCAGCTCCAGAAATCCGATACAAACTTTTACCACATTCATCCATCCGCCTGATTTTGGTAATGATGTCAACCAACTTGGGAAAATGGCAAACAATACAAACGGTATAGCCAATGCCAGAGAAAATCCCAGTGAACCAACGATCAATGAATTATAATTTCCTGTTCGGGTTGCCTCACCCATCAATCCGGCAATTATCGGGACTGTACATGAAAATGAAATTAATACTAATGTGAGTGCCATAAAGAAAATTCCTAAATAACCTCCTTTATCGGCTTGTTTGTCAGTATAGTTTGCCCATTTTGAAGGTAAAGTAATTTCAAATGCACCAAAGAATGAGACGGCAAAAATGATGAATATAACAAAGAATCCAACATTTATCCATGGATTTGTAGAGAATTCATTGAGAGCTGATTGCCCTAAAAATCTTGAAGCGAGAAATGCAAGTCCTACAAAAATTACCACAATGGACAAGCCGTAAATCAAAGCCTTAAAAATGCCCTGACTTCTGGTGCTGCTCTGTTTGGTAAACAAACTTACCGTAAGCGGAATCATGGGAAATATACATGGCATCATCAAGGCAAGCAAACCACCTGCGATTCCCTTCAGGAAGATTCCCCAAAGGCTGTTGTCTTCTTTTTCCTCGTCTGCGTTTGTATTTGGATCATCTGTTGTCGCAACGATTGAAGAAATATTTTGAATGGAATCATTACCCTCTGTAATGGTAGTTGCTGTAATTTTTGTAGAATCAATGTTAGGTAAATTATCTTCTACTTTTGGTATGTCAGTATTGGCAATTACTTCTTCTGCCTTTGGCTTAGGAGTAATTTTTACCGAATAATCCAGCCAGTCGGGCGGAAGGCATTTTTCAGCATCGCAAACTTGTGTTTCCGCACTGAATTTAATTTCGGTCGGTTTATCCGATTTTAATTTTACTTTTTGCCTGAAAGTAACTTTGTTTTCGTAATATTTTTCCTGTTGCTTAAACAGCTCGCTGTATTTGTCCAGTAATTTTCCGGATTCGGTGGTTTTTCCGATCAATTCCACGTTGGGATTGTTTTCAAAAGTAATCGTTGCCGGAATCCCTGTCCCGTCTGTCGGATGTTGTTGCGAATACATATGCCAGCCATTGTCAATTTTGGCATGCAGCAATACTTCGTATTCGTTATTCCCTAAATCCTTGGTTTCCGTACTCCATTTCACAGGTGTCAAAACCTGTGCGTTTACCAGTAATGGAATGAGCAGTAAAAAAAATAAAGTCCTTTTTAGCATAAATAAATATTTAAGAATTTGTGTGTGTGTTCTGTAATTTTAAAACGGTCATCAATCCTGCATCCTACTACATAAATAATTCTGTCTTCATCGTCAACTAACAACCAGCTATTTTCTTTATTCAATTTAGAGAATTTCTCGTCTTTGAAAAATTTACTCACTTTTTTCGAACCTTTCATTCCAAACGGAAAAAAATGTTCGCCTGTTTTGGGTTTTCGCAACCGAAGCGGAAAAGCAATCTTGTCGTAATCCAAAGTTTCATTGGCAGAAAAATCCCTTTCGTTCGATTTACAAACTTTCAAAGTTAAAGGTTTTTGGATTAATTTTCCTTCTTCCACCATAAATTCGTCTGATGTAGGAATTTGTATTTTATTTGAAAGAATTAATTCCTGACGGTTTTTGATAAGCCGGTAATTGTTTGAGTTGATTTCACTTCCTTCATTTGAGGCCATTAACTTCTGAATCTCTTCCGGATATTGGAATCCATATTTCGAAAACAAATGAAATAAATAGGAGGGAAGCGGTTGAAGTTGATTTAATTTTTCAATTGAAATGGAATAATTCTCTTTGTTAGGTTCGAATAATTCTTTGGATAAAATTTCGATGTGCTTTGTAAGCAGTTCTTTATCGTCATTCAGGAGTTGGATGGTCTTATTGAAATTTTTTAAAAATTCCGGATGAACTTCATTCAATTCCGGAACAATCCGGTGACGGATTTTATTCCGGATATAATCATTCGTTGCATTGCTTACATCTTCCCGCCATTGGATTTGATAGGTGTCAGCATATTTCAGGATTGACTCTTTTGAAATATTATAGAGTGGCCGGATGATTTGGTTTTGCCGAAATTGAATCCCCATCAACCCGTGGATTCCCGTTCCGCGTGAAAGGTTGATCAGAAAAGTCTCTAATGAGTCATTGAGATGATGCGCAGTTACCAGAAAATCAAATTTATTTTCCTGCATTAATTTTCGAAACCAGGCATAACGTAAATTCCGTGCAGCCATTTGTGTAGAAAAATTTCCGGATTGCTTATATTCTTTTACATTGAATTTTTTACTGAAAAATTCAATTTGATTTTCAACGCAGTAATTTCTTACAAATTCTGCATCTTCTTCAGAATCCTTTTCTCTTAACTGAAAATTACAATGGGAAATGGTAAAATCCAGATTTGATTTCAAAAATAAATCAGACAAGACCATACTGTCAATTCCACCGCTGACGGCTAAAAGAAATTTCCGGTCAGCGTAATTCTCTAATCCGCTTATATTTTTTCTGAAATTTGAAATTAAAAAATCCATACAAGACCCCAAATTTACAGAAATAAAAACGTGCAAACGAAAACTCCGCCTGCACGTTTTAAATATTATTGTAACAAAAGTTAATTTTGATTTCTAGGAATCACCTTGTGCAGTTCAAAGTTGAAAATGAAGCTCAGATCTCTGTAGGCATAACTCAATCCTGAACCCGTGTAAACAAAGTCTCTGCCAAATCCGGCTCTTGAAGGAACGATGATAGCACCCTGAAAATTATACAAATCCGCCCCGCTTGTATCCGTAGAATTGAAGTACTGAAGGCCTTCTGTAAATCCTTCAATCACAAAATGAGTGAGATTTATGTTCTCATTCAATCCCATATTCTCCAGATTAACATAGTAGAATGTAGGATCCCATGTTGCTGTTCCAGAACCATTAATGGTTGAGGACAACGTATTAACTGGTTTATATGGTTTTCCGTTTTCAGGTAAATCTGTATATGAAGCCTTAAAATACTTGGTTTCGTACGAAATCAAAATACTGTCTTGTGTATTGTCACTGGCCGCCGGTCCTTCTGCAATAGCTTCCGGTCTTTTTACAATCCAAACACCTGAAGGTAATTTGGTTCCCAATGAATGAAGTGTCGGGTAATCATTATCGGTAGAATCATCATCATTAAATTCTTTGATAAGTCCTCTTTCCGGATCAAAATAATGGTCTTTTAAATACTCTACAATGGCATCGTCATCCACTTGATTTTGTTCTTCGATCGGAAGCTCGTCAATATCATCGTCATTTTTACAGGCATTGAAGAATAATCCCAAAGCAAGAATGGCTAAACCCCATTTTTTCATCATAAATTTTATTTTTAAATTGCGAATTTACAAAAATATAGTTCCTTAGCAGAAATTTAACAATGCGTTTAGATAAATTACTTTGGTGTGTACGCTATTATAAAACAAGAAGTCTGGCAACAGAGGCTTGTAAAAAGAATCGTATAAAGGTAAATAATGAAGTGGCAAAGGCATCGCGTGAAGTAATTGCTTCAGATGTTATAGAAGTCAGGAGAGACCAAATAAATTATAAATTTGAAATATTGCAAATTCCCAAAAGCAGGATCGGTGCAAAACTGGTTACACTTCATATTGTAGATAAAACACCGAAAGAGGAATTGGAGAAATTGGAAATCAGGAAACTTTCACAGGATTATTACCGCGAAAGAGGCGAGGGGAGGCCCACTAAAAAAGATCGGCGTGATTTGGATGAATTTATTTCTGATGATGAATCAGATAAATGATTTGTTTAACTATTTCATCTATGGTTTTTGAATTTATATCTACTGTGTAATTGGCTTCTTCATAAAAATTTCTTCTTTCAAACAAATGCTTTGCAACAAATTCAGGTAAATCTTCATCCGATAAATGTGCAATCAGCGGCCGTTCTGATTTTTCGCTTTTTAGTCTTTCAGCTAAATTTTTCGGATTGGAACGTAAATAGATGGAGGTGGAGAAATCATTTATCTGTTTCATATTATCATAATAAACAGGTGTCCCGCCACCAACAGCCAAAACAAAATCAGATTCTGAGTTCAGCGTATTTAAAAGTAATTCTCTTTCAGTCTTTCTGAACTTTATCTCTCCCTGTTCTTGAAATAGCTGTAAAATACTTTTATAGGTATGTTTTTCAATTAATTGATCCAAATCAAGGAATTTGATGCCAAGTTTATCGGATAACTGCCTGCCAATCGTCGATTTTCCGCTTCCCATATATCCAATTAAAGAAATTTTCATAAAAATTTAATCTCCTGCAAAAATGCAAAAAATCTAATTATCAATAGGTTATTAATCAGTCGAAATAAATTGATTAAAAAAATACTGAAAATGGCTTTGGTTTTTAAATCTTATTTTTATATTTGCACCCCGTTAACGTTACAAGAATGGTTAACGGAATGACTCGGTAGCTCAGTTGGTAGAGCACAACACTTTTAATGTTGGGGTCCTGGGTTCGAGCCCCAGCCGGGTCACTTAAGCGAAGCAGAAATGTTTCGCTTTTTT